>JBBDWO010000012.1 GCA_040902765.1 Acidimicrobiia bacterium
TCCCCGCACACCTGTAACGCATGTCCCCGGTCTTGACACGGGGGAGGAGAGTGTGGGGGTCCCATTTGAGTACCGCCGCAGGCGGGGAGGGGGGAAGGAGAACCCTACGTGGGCCGCTCGACGCGTCAGCCCTCCCCCTCCGTCATCGGCCTTCGGCCGCTGCCTCCTCCCCCTACAGGGGAGGAGAGTGTGGGGGTCCGAACCTCAGACCGCCTTGCGCAACTCCCCCGCCAGGTCGCCCTTCGTCCCCACCTCGATCTCGCCGAGTCCCAACCAGCGCGCCATCTCCCGCAGCTCGGCGGCGAGCTCGCGGGCAACGTGCGTGCGGTCCACCCCATCCTCGGAGAACGCGCCCGGCACGCGCAGCGCCCCTGCCTTGCGATCGGCCTTGAGGTCGACCCGAGCCACCAGGTCGTCGCCTAGGAGGAAGGGGCACACGTAGTAGCCGTGGACCCGATTGGGCGCGGGGGTGTAGATCTCGATGCGGTAATGGAAGTCGTAGAGCCGTTCGGTGCGATCGCGGAACCAGACGATCGGGTCGAATGGGTTCAACAACGAGCGCGCCGACACCGCCCGCGGGATCGTCGCCTCGGGATGCAGGTAGGCGGGGTCGCTCCAGCCCTCCACCTCGACCTCGACGATCTCGCCGGCCTTCACCAGCGCATCGAGAGTGGGCGCCGCCCGTGTCGGGAGCACCCGGTAGTAGTCAGCGAGATCCTTCAAAGTGCCCACGCCCACCGAACGCGCCCCGCGTCGCAAGAGCTCCCGCATCGCCGCCTCCTCGTCGAGGGCGGGACCGTCCAGATGCTCGGCTGGGATCACCCGCTCGGTGATGTCGTAGAACCGCGTGAAGTTGCGGCGGTGAGCCACCGAGACCCTGCCCGTGAAGAACAGGTACTCGAGGGCATATTTGCCGTCGGCCCAGCCCCACCATGGGCCCCGGCGTTCACCGGGATCGTCCAGATCGGAGGCGGTGAGCGGACCGCGCTCTCTCACCTCCTGATACACCGCCTCGACATAGCCGGGTGACTTGCTCTCGATCTCACGGATGCCCTCCCAGGACCGCTCGGCGTAGCGGTCCATACGGTGCTTGAGCAGGGCGACGTCTTCGATAGGCGAGAACGACGCCATGTGCGCCCAGTACTCGAACACCCTGCGCTCCTCCAGCGCCCGCCACACCAGACCGGGGTCGTAGGCCCCGAGCCGCGAGTACAGGGTGAACTCGTGGGCCCGGGCGATCACGTTGACCGAGTCGATCTGGAGCGTCCCCATGTTTCGGATCACCCGGAGCACGTGCCCCAGGTTGGGGGCCGCGGGCCGGGGCGAGGCGAGGCCCTGTGCTGCGATGTGGGCCCTGCGGACCTGCGCCCGGCTGAGGCGCCTCACTCGCCGGTGAAGTGCGGGTCGCGCTTCTCGAAGAACGCCGACACGGCCTCGGAGAAGTCCTTCGTCTTGAACATGGGGATCAGTTGGAGCAGCGCCCGGTGGACGTGCTCGCCGTAGTCGTCGGTCCGACCAGCCCGCATCAGGCGCTTGGCGGCTCGGATCGCCTGCGGTGGCATGGCGGCGATCTGGCCGGCGAGCTCGGCGGCGCGGGCCTTGGTGGCGTCGGAGTCGTCAGCCAGCTCGGACACCACACCGGCGGCGAGCGCCTGCTCCCCCGTCATGTCCTCGCCGAGGAAGTAGAACCGGGCCGCCTGCTCCCACCCGACGAGGCGCGGCAGCAGCCAGGTGTCGCCGCTCTCCGGCAGCAGATTGCGTTTGGTCGCCGGCACCAGCCGGGCGGTGCGGGCCATCACCCGGATGTCGGCATTGATCGCCATGCCAACGGCGTATCCGGCGGCGGGGCCGTTGATCGCGGCGATCACCGGCACCTCGATCTCCTGGAGGATCACCGCAGGGGACCGTCGGGCGTCGAAGGTAAAGGCGATGCGGTCGAGCCGATCCACCTGCTGGGCAGCTTCCGCCAGGTCGAGTCCCGACGAGAAGGCATCGCCAGAGCCGGTGAGGACGATGCAGCGCACCTCCGGATCCTCGGCAGCGGCGAGCAGGTGATCGCCGAGCAGGTCGAACATCTCCACGGTGAAGGCGTTACGGCGTTCGGGCCGGTTCATGGTGATCGTCGCCACCTGGTCGGCGACGGTGCTGAGGATGTCGGCCATGCGGGCTCTCCGGGCTGAAGGCGATGGGTAGCCTACCGGCCGATGCTCCGGTTCCTCCGAGCGGCCCGTGACGCCGTGCGCACCGCCTTCGCCCTGGCCGTCGTCGGGGTGATAACGATCATCCTCGGGACCTTCGTGATCGTCCTCGCCTCCTTCTCTCCGAACTCCCGCATCATCCGGCCGACGATGCGGCTGTGGGGGTTCGTGTTCATGAAGGTGTGCGGTGTGGGCTGGGAGGTCGAGGGCATGGGGCATCTCGAAAAGGGCAGGTCATACGTCCTCGTGAGCAACCACCAGTCCAACCTAGACCCCCCGTTCCACATTGCCGTGTTCTCCGAGAAGCTGTCGGTGCGGTTCCTGGCCAAGGCCGAGCTGTTCAAGATCCCGCTGTTCGCCCAGGCGATGCGTCGCATCGGGATCGTCGAGACCGACCGGGCGGCGCATGCCGCTGCCCACCGCAAGATCAACCGGCAGGTGGGGGTGGTGGTCGAGCGCGGCCTGTCGCTGGTGATCTACCCCGAGGGCACACGATCCCGCGACGGCTCGGTGCGGCCGCTCAAGAAGGGGGCGTTCCGTATCGCCATCGACAACAAGATGCCGGTGGTGCCGATCGCCACCGTGGGACTCCATAAAGCCTGGGAGCCGGGCAAGAAGCTGATCCGCGGGGGCCGGGCACGGATGGTGATCCACGAGTCCATCCCAACCGCCTCGATGACCTCGGCCGACATCGACGCCCTGCGCGACCGCGTCGGTGCCGTCATCGCCGACACCCACGCCCGCCTCAACGCCTGACGCCCGGTTTCCTGGGAACTTCTCAGGGGTTTCGATGCTGGGACCGATGTATTCAGGTACCGCTTCAAACGCCAAAGGCCTTAGTGAGTGGTTCATCGACGCAGAGATAGCGGCGATGGAGGAGGGGCGCTACGCCAAGACCCAGAGCCGGAGCATCGTCGCCAGCATGAACGGATACGTCCGGGTGGCCGACTGAGAGTTCGACCACCGGGGAAGGCGCGACCTGGTGGAGCTCTCGCTCTACATGTCAAAGATGCCGATGGGGCGCTATCCGGACGCGCATCGTCGAACGAGGAGCTGCATCTCGCCGAACTCTCCGTCGGCGCGGGGCGCTATCTCCTCCTTCGGGAGGACCGCCGCATCGCATCGACCCTCCCGATGAACTCCTCGGACGTGATCACCGGCGTGCCTCGCCATGGGGACAGTTCGAGCAGATCCTGGTCATTGCTGACGATCATGATCGCCCCCGCCGCGGCAGCGCACTCGAGAATGCGATTGTCCTCGTGGTCCCGGCTGTCGGTGACAACCGTGCCCGGTACCACGACACCACCACCGGATGCCATCGCAATCTCGCCGAGCACCTGCACGTACTCTGCCGCCCTTGAAACCTCCCACCCATAGCCGTCAGGCGGTGCGCCGGTGAGCACGCGAACCACGTTGCTCAGGATGTGCTCGGAGGTGAAGAGAGCGAACTCCCGGGCATCGTTGAGGACACCGATCACCTGGGCGTCGCGGTTGCCTCTGACCGGGGGCGGCGAGGGCCAGGACTGGAACGAATCCGTCCCGGCGACCACCGCCGAGACGAGCACATTGACGTCGACGACCACCGGCCGCGCCGCGAGAGCCGACCCGCCGATCACGCGGGTATCCCGAGCGCCCTCCGGACGACGCTGAGCGGATCCTCCGAGTCCATGCCCGTCTGCTCCGCCATCGACGCTCCGTATGCCTGGAGTTCGGCCAGACGCTGCGCCCGGTCGATCACCTCCATCTGGTGCATGGCGATACGCAGGAACTCGGACCGGTTCCCATCGGCGAACACCTCGGTGAGCCGCTCCAAACGGGATTGATCGTCAGCCGCCACCGAGAATCCGACTGTGGTCGCTCGCTTCATGCAATCAATAGTAAGCGAAATGCACTCGCTGATCAACCCCTCAGTCATACACCCCCACCAGCCAGGACCGCCCGTCGCGCTGCTCGCACAGGAAGGCGCCTGCCGAGGTGACCACCTGGTAGCGGTCGGCGGCGGTCTCGCCGTCCCACCAGCGTCCGGTGTGGCGCCACGGGCCCGCCCAGCCGAGGACCGGCTCCCACCGGCTGCCCAGTCGAACCCGCACCGGGAACCCGTCCTCCCATTCGATCTCGAACGGCCGCGGCTCCGGCGGCACCAGCACCGGGGTCGGTTCGGGCAGCCGTCCCGGCCAGGGGGCGTCGGGGTCCCGGGGCGGCTCGTCCGGCTCCTCCCCCCAGCGATACCAGTGGGCCCGCTCCCCCGGGTCCCGACCTCCCTGCGGCATCGCCATGAGCACCGCATCGGGACCCACCAGCCCCTGCGCCCGGCTGAGCGCCCGGCTGGCATCGGCCTCGGAGGCGGCGTCCTCCCCGAGCAGCAGCTGACGGCCCCGGTCGGAGACGTCGGCGGGGACCACCCGCATGCGCACGATGCCGCCGGGGACCCCGCCCGACTCGACCCAGGCGCGGATCTGCCAGCGGATGCGCTCGGCCAGGTCCACCTCGCTGAAGGCATGGGTGCTGCGCCAGGTGCGGGCACGCGCCGTTCCATCGGCCGCCTCGGCTTCGACATCCACCCGATGCGGCAGCCCACCGCTCGGAGCCATTGCCTCGAGTAGCCGGGCCGCCAGCGCTCGGGCGGCGAAGGCGGAGCGCTCCAGGTCGTCGAGCGGCGGGTCGTAGTCGTCTTCGACCAGCACCGCATCGACGATACGCCGCGGCGTCACCACCCGATCCTCCCCCGAGGCGATGCGATGGGCGTCGAGTCCGGCGTGCCCGAACCGGCTGGCCACGGCGTCGCGGGGCAGAGCGGCCAGATCGCCGAGGGTGCTCACCCCCAGCCAGCGGAAGGTGTCGATCAACTCGTCGACCCCGAGGGTGGCGATGTCCAGTCCGGCGATGAAGGCGGCGGTGTCGGCGACGATCAGCGGTCCGTCCGCAGCGTGCTCGGCGGCCATGCGGGCGGCGAACGGTCCGTCGGCGACGCCGATGCGGCAGCCGGATCCGGCCACCGCGGCGATCGCCGCCGACAGCCGGTCGACCAGCGGTCCCTCACCGCCGTAGTAGCGGGCGGCCCCGGCAGTCGGCAGGTACACCATGCCCGGTGCGGCGATCTCGAGGCGGGGAACCAGGTCTTCGACGGACCGCACCACCGGTTCGAAGGCGACCGTCTCCGCCCCCGGGTCGGAGATCAGCGTCACCACCGTGGGACACAGCGCCTCGGCTTGGCGACGCCGCATCCCCGCCCGCACTCCGGCGCGCCGGGCATCGGCCGAGGCGGCGATCACCGTCGCCGAGGCGTCGACGACCTGGCAGGGCCTATCCGACGGCGCGTCCGGCCGGCGCAGCGGCCAGTCGGGGAACCAGGCGCACAGGACGCGTGCCATCGTCCACCACCTCCATCGTCCGTTCGATGCCCTGCACCCCCTTGCCCGACGCCCGCAGAGTGAGCCGCCGCTGGAGGAGCGCACCGTGACCCCGGTCGACCCCCTCCCAACGCACCCCCGCCGACTCCAATCGCAGGTGGAGGACACCGACCGGCAGGTCGCCGGAGACCGGGTGCAGGATCAGAGATGACCGCCGGGCCCGGGTCAGCGCACCGAGCCGACGCAGGTCGGCGTCGCCGATCCCGGCCGGCACCTCGGCGTAGACCACCGGGAAGCCTTCGACCAACGCCGCCGCCACCTTCGGCCAGGTGTGACGGTCGGGGCAGCGCACCACGATGAGCCGCTGCGGATCCACCCCCACCTCCCAGGCCGCCACCGGGCACAGCCACCCACGCACGTCGAGCACCGACACCATTCCCACCCGGGACGGCTCGGCGAGCAGGCTCAGTCCGAGGCGGGTGAGCCCGGCCCCGGGTGACCCGACGAACCCGAGCACCCGACCCGGTTCCGCCTCCAGCGTGAACGGCGCGCCAAAGTCGTCGAAAGGGACGCTCCCAGCGTCAGCGACGAGAGGCACCGGTTCCAAGGGCCGTACATGGTAACCGAACATATGTTCGATTACCATAAGAGTGGCGAAGGCCTCGCGACGCGTCAGCCCTCCCTCTCCGTCACCGGCCTACGGCCGCTGCCACCTCCCCCTACGGGGGAGGAAAGTCTGAGCACACAGACTCTCTCCCCCCGAAGGGGGGAGTACCGCCGAAGGCGGGGAGGGGGGAGCCCAAACCCTACGCAGACCTTGCCGCGCGGTCTCCTACCCGACCAGCTCGGCACCACTCGCCCGGGCGAGCCGGGCGTCAGTGGTGACCAGGGTCGCATTGAGCTGCTCGGCGAGGGCCACGTAGAGGGCGTCGGCGAGCCGCACGTTCTCCCTCAGAGCCCAGGCCGAACCCAGGAGATCCCCCACAGGGTGTCGCACGATCGGCCGGCCGGCGAGTGACGCGAGCTCGCGACGCGCGATCCGGGCGTCCAGATCGCCAGCCCGATACAGCCGGCCAAATGCGGACAGGACCTCAGCGTCGGCGTGAGCCGGTGTGTGCACCGTCGAGTGCTGGAGCCTCACGGCGACGGCGTACCCCTTCGTCGTGTCCAGCAGGAGATCCACGAGGGCCGAGGCATCGACGACGAGCGCCTCAGGCACCCTTGGCCTCACGTTCGGCTCGCATCCGCTCGAGCAGTTCGTCCCAGTGCGGGCGATCAAGTCCCTCGATCTCGTCCTTCGCCCCTTGGAGTGCCTCTTCTATCGCCCGCGGGTCGATGTCGCTGCGGGGGCGGGACATCTGCTCCTCCAACCACTCGTTCACCTGCTGCACCTGCAGCGCCGATCGCACGGCCTCCTGTGTGAGAGCAGACACGTTGAGGCTGGCGGCCTTCGCCTGTTCGGCGAGTTCGTCTGGTAGATACACGTTCACCCTTGCCATGCGCATACTATACACACTTTCTCCCCCCGTAGGGGGGAGTCCCGGAGGGAGCGCAGCGACCGGAGGGGAGGGGGGAGGGCGATCACTACGCAGACCCTGCCGCGCGACTGACTACCCCACCATCGGGCATGAATCAACCCCCTCGCGTTGCCCCACACCAATGACAGAATCCCATCCGTGCCGGACATGAACCACAGATGACCTTCGATCGCCGCGCCCGTTTCCAGTCGATCGCCGACGAGGTCTTCGAACCCCTCCAGCGGTTCCTGCGTCGGCGCGCCATCGAAGCCGACGCCGACGAGGCCTTCAGCGAGACCCTCCTGGTGTTGTGGCGGCGGCTCGACGACGTCCCCGACGGCGCCGCACTCCCCTGGGCCTACGGCGTCGCCCGCCGGGTGCTGGCCAACCAGCAGCGGGGCTCCCGCCGCCGCCAGGCCCTCCAGGACCGCCTCACCGTCTACGCCACCCCACAGCCCACCGGCGATCCCACCGATGGCTTCGAGCACCCGGAGGTCGCCGACGCTCTCGACCGACTCCCCAAGGCCGACCGCGAGGTGTTGGTGCTGTGGGCCTGGGAGGACCTCGAACCCCGCGACATTGCCGTCGTCCTCGGCACCACGGTGAATGCCGCCACGCTGCGCCTCAGCCGCGCCCGCAAAAAGATCGCCCGACTCCTACGACAGGATCAGACCTCCCCCGGACATCTACCGGTTGACAGGCACATCGAGGAGCAGTCATGACCGATGAGATCAGGAACCGGATACGGAACCTGGATCCGATGCACCCCGGCGTGCCCACCGAACCGATGACGACGCCGTCGTCACGAGAGCTACTGGAGAGCATCATGTCCACCCCCACAATCGAACGACCCCAGTTGGCCGCCAGGCCCCGTCGGGTCTGGTACGCCACGGCGGCGGCAGCCCTGGTCGGCGCCATCGCCGTCGGCGTCATCCTCAACACCAACGACCCGGCACCGAGCGCGGCGGCCCCGCTGGAGCTCGGCCTGGGTGAGGGCGGTGCCATGCAGTCATGCATGGCCGTCACCGCCGACATCCTGCGCGACATGTCACCTGCCCTGCTCGGCACCGCCACTGCGGTGGAGGGTGAAAAGGTGACCCTGAGTATCGACCGCTGGTATGCCGGCGAGACCGACGCCACCGAGGTGGTGCTGCACGCCCCGGCGGGCCTGCAGGCCCTGATCGGCGGCATCGACTTCCAGGTTGGCCAGCAGTACTTCGTCACCGCCACCGACGGTGTCGTCAACTACTGCGGCTACACGGACGCCTACAGCCCAACCCTCGAAGCCATCTTCGAGGAGGCATTCGGCGCCTGACAGTCACCCACGCAAGCGAACGGGCCCCCGTCCCCCCGGGGGCCCGTTCGCGTGGTGCCCTCTCTCCCCCCAAAGGGGGGAGTACCGCCAAAGGCGGGGAGGGTGGAGGCCAAACCCCAAGCAGAGCCGCGCCCACAAACTCTCTCCCCCCGAAGGGGGGAGTACCGCCGAAGGCGGGGAGGGGGGAGGGCAAGCCCTACGTGGGCCTCGTGGCGCGTCTGGCACAGCGCGCCGCCCTTCGACACCACGCCCCGACCGCATACGATGACCGCCTGAGCGCCGACCGACCCATCGCTGACGAGATCGCGGCCCTCGACGGACTCCTCACCGGCGGGGACCTCCGCGGGGCGTACGCCTCATTGCACGGGCTGCGTGGCCGTTACCGGGATCGTCCCGCCGACTTCTCCGACGCCCAGGTGCAAGAGCTCCGCGACATGGTCGAGCGGTCGCAGGCGATCCTCGACACCGCCCTCCACGACACCTTCGGGTTCTCGTCGTTCCGCATCGGGCAGCGGGAGATCCTCGAGGCGTTGCTCGCCGGACGGGACTGTGTCGGGATCATGCCGACCGGGGCCGGTAAGTCACTCACCTACCAGCTAACGGCCCGGCTCGTGGGCGGCACGACACTGGTGATCTCGCCCCTGATCGCGTTGATGAAGGACCAGGTCGACGCCCTCGACCAGGTGGGGATCCGAGCCACCTTCCTCAACAGCAGCCTTGCTGCGGATGAACGGCAGCGCCGCGTCGCCGAGATGCGCCGGGGCGCCTACGAGCTGGTGTACGCCGCCCCGGAGGGCATCGAGGCGTCGGTGGGTGTCTCCCTCGAGGGTGTGGACCTGCGGCTGATCGCCGTTGACGAGGCGCACTGCATCAGCCAGTGGGGACACGACTTCCGCCCGGCGTACCGCAACCTGCGCGGCCTCAAGGGCCGCTTCGGGGTCCCGGTGCTGGCCTTGACCGCCACCGCCACCGACGAGGTCACCAACGACATCGTCGACCAGTTGGGCCTCGACCGCCCGCTCACTTTCCGGGGATCGTTCTTCCGCCCCAACCTGCACATCCACGCCGTCAAGAAGGGCGAGCAGGCGGACGGCTCGAAGCTGAACTCCCGCAAGGCGATCGAGCGCCTGTGCGTGGATCGAGCCGGTGAGAGCGGCATCGTGTACACGCTGTCCCGCAAGGCTGCGGAGTCGACCGCCGACGGGCTGCGCCGCCTCGGCATCCGGGCGGCTGCGTATCACGCCGGGTTGGAGTCTGATGAGCGGACCCGGGTGCAGGACGACTTCATCCGCGACGACATCGACGTGGTCTGCGCCACCGTCGCCTTCGGCATGGGCATCGACAAGTCGAACGTGCGCTTCGTCATCCACCGCGACATGCCGTCGTCGGTCGAGGCCTACTACCAGGAGATCGGACGGGCCGGCCGCGACAGCGAGCCCAGCGACTGCGTCCTCTTCTACTCCTGGTCCGACGTGATGGGCCGGGAACGCATGACCGACGGCGAGTCACCCGAAGTGACCGGATGGCGCAACGACGCGATCCGAGCCATGTTCCGCTGGGCCGACCGCAACACCTGCCGCCACCAGTCCCTGGTCCGCCACTTCGGCGATGTGATCGACCCGTGCGGCGAGTCGTGCGACGTGTGCCTGGGGACGAATCTGGTGCTCGACGCGCCGCGTGGGCGGGTGACTGCCAAGCCGGCGGCGGTGGCGGTGGCGGTGGCAGTGTCGCCCGAGGACGACGACCTGTTCGAACGGCTCCGAGCGTTGCGCAAGCAGTTGGCCGACGAGCAGGGCGTACCCGCCTACGTCGTCTTCAGCGACGCCACCCTCCGCGAAATGGCCGCGAGGGGGCCGACGACCGAGGGCGAGCTGCTCCGGGTCAGCGGCGTGGGCACCGTAAAGCTTGAGCGCTACGGCGCCGCCTTTCTCAACTTCCTGCGAGACGCCGAGTGAGAGCCATCCGCCGAGCTCAGCCCAGGATGGTCCGCACCGCCTCGTCCTCAGTCATGGCCTCTCCACGGACCCAAGCAGCTTCAATCGACGGGTCTGAACGGTGGTCCTCGATACGGCGGCGCTCCTCCTCGCCCTCGTGCTCCTCACCGCCGAGCCGTTCGACGCCGATGACGCGTCGCAGGGCGACCCCCGCTCCGAACAACAGCGCAGCTCGCTCGTCGTCGCCGCGGCGCGCCGCGAGGGATGCCAGGTTCTCCATCGACCGAGCAAGATTGAGGCGGTCCTTGACCCGATGGCTCGTCTCGACGCTCGTTTGGAGTCGTTTCAGCGCTGCGTCCAGCTCACCTGCCTGCATGTCGGCCACCGCCAGCAACCGCTCGGCGCGGGCGACGCAGTGCTGATCGCCGACGCCCGCCAGCAGGCGGTGGGCTTCCCAGAGGGTGTCCACAGCCTCGTCACGGACCCCATGGCCGAGCAGCGTCGCTCCGATCGTCTCGAGAGCATGGCCCTGGCCGATCCTGGACCCCAGGTCGCGGAACAGGTCGAGACTGCGCCGCGCGAAGGCGAGCGCCTCGTCAGCGCTCCCCTCCCGCAGGTAGGTCGACCCGATCATACCGAGGGAGTTGGCGGCGAGAGCGAAATCGCCGATACGCTCGGCGAGCGTTGCTGCCTCGACGAGGACAGCGGCCGCCTCGTCGGAACGCGCCGTGTAGGAAAGGGCGTTTCCCAATGACAACAGCGCCATGGCGACGACCCAATCCTCGCCCGCCTCTCGAGCAACTCTCACCGCCTCCTCCAGGGTCTCGACGGCCTCGCCAGCACGAAATCGGTGGATGCTGGAGTATCCGAGAGCAACCAGTGCCCCGGCACGGAGCACGGGATCGGCGAGGCTCTCCGCAATGTGGAGTGCCTCGTTGGCGAGCGCCGCCGCCTCCTCGGGATCCTCGGGCACCGCGACCACGACCCCGGCGAGCAGGAGGCGCGCCCTGCTCTTCGGTTCCACCTCGTCGGCCGCCCTCCGAGCCAGTACGTGGTGGCGTCGCGCCACGGACCAATAGCCCAAGTCGTCCCAGAACGGGCTCAACGCGGTGACGAGTCGGACCAGAGAGCGCGGGTCCCACTCGGCATCCAGCCACGCGATCGTGGCCAGGAAGTTGTCGTGATCGGCCTCGAACTGACGAAAGCGGCCGCGCTGATCGGGGCCAAGCCGGTCGCGAGCGAGCCGCTCGGCGAGCTCCACGAAGTGGCGAGCGTGCAAGTCGCGGGTCTCGTCCAGGAGGTCGCGGGACCCGAGTCGGCCGCGGCCGAACTCGCGCAGGGTCTCGAGCATGCGATAGCGGGTCACGCCGTCGACATCCCGATCGACGATGATCATCGACTTGTCGACGAGGCCAGAGAGCAAGTCGAGGATCTCGAACTCGCCCATCCCTTCCTGTGTGCAAACGGAGTGAGCCGCAGGGAGATCGAAACCGCCGACGAACACACAGAGACGGTCGAACATCCACCTCTCCTGCTCCCGCAGAAGCTCATAGCTCCACGACACTGCCGCCTCCAGCGTCGCGTGCCGAGGCACCGCCCCGGCGGACCCACCGGTGAGGAGCCGAAACCGGTGCGCGAGTCGCTGGGAGATGTCGGCCGGGCTCAGAGTCCTGACCCGGGCCGCCGCCAGTTCGATGGCCAGCGGAACCCCATCCAATCGTCGGCAGATCTGGGCTATCGCGCCCGCATTGGACTCGTCCACCGAGAACCCGGAGCTGACCAGTTCGGCCCTCTCGGCGAACAGTCGAACCGACGAGTACGCCATGACCGTGACTCCCTCCTCGCCGCTCGTGGGAACGTCGAGTGACGGGACGATGGTCACTGCCTCACCCTCCACACCCAGCGACTCCCGACTCGTCGCCAGCACCCTGACCCGCGGGCATGCGACCAGCAGGGACCGCGCGAACGACCCGGCGGCGGACAGCAAGTGCTCGCAGTTGTCCAGGACGACAAGGGCGGTGGCGGCACGCAACGTTGCGACGATCGTGTCCACCGTGGACTCACCCCGCTGGTCGCGTATACCGAGCGCGGTGGCGACGGCTCGAGGCACGCTCTTGGCGTCGGTGACGGACCCCAGCTCCACGAACCAGACGCCATCGAGGTACCCCTCGGCGACGGTCGAGGCGACCTCGGTCGCCAGGCGAGTCTTCCCCGTCCCACCCACTCCGGTGAGGGTGACGAGGCGGCCGGCCTCGAGGAGCGAACTGACCTTTCGGATCTCGTCTGCCCGGCCGACGAAGCTGGTCAGATGGGCGGGGAGATTGGTCGGCACCGCCGACCCGACGGATCGTGGCGAGGGGAAGTGATCGGGAAGGCCCTCGATGGAGATCTGATAGAGCTGCGAGGGGTCATCGAGGTCCTTGAGGCGATGGGACCCGAGGTCCACGAGCTGGACCTCGTCCCCCAGCCGATTCCCGAGAAGGGAAACGGCCGCCGAGGACGCCAGCACCTGCCCTCCGTAGGCGAGGGCACCTATCCGAGCCGCGCGATGCAGCTCGACCCCGACGTACTTGGACCCGACCATGTCGATCTCGCCGGTGTGTATGCCGATCCGAACCCGGACTTCGATCCCGTCAGGCCAGGATCTGTTTGCCATCTCCCTCTGCAGGGCGACGGCCGCGGCGACGGCATCGGCCGCGGTGGAGAACACGATGAGGAAGCCGTCCCCCGACTCGTCGACCTCTACGCCACGATGGGATGCCCCCACCTCGCGGACGAGACGGTGATAGTCGGACAGCAACCCCCCGTAGCGTGCGCCGAGGGTCTGGAGGAGCCGTGTGCTCCCTTCGATGTCGGCGAACAGGAAGGTCACCGTTCCCGTGGGGCGCTTGACAGGCATGCGGCCAATCTACCGATCGATGGTGGTGGGCCGGTGTGGTCAGACCCGGCGAGCACCGATGCCGCCATTGGATCGTCGACGATCCCAGGACTCCGGGGCACCGAGAGGTCCGCGCCGAAACCCATGAGGTGATCCGCCAAACATCGCGTCGGAGCCTCCCTTGCGGGAGGCTCCTCGCAATCAACTGAACCGACTCAGCCCTACTTGCCGCCTTCGAATTCGTCTTCGAAGGAGACCACGACGCGGCCGGGCTT
This sequence comes from Acidimicrobiia bacterium, assembly GCA_040902765.1. NCBI lineage: Bacteria > Bacillati > Actinomycetota > Acidimicrobiia > Acidimicrobiia bacterium. Next base: position 13,468 of record JBBDWO010000012.1, read on the forward strand.
GTCTGTCTTGGGCTTGTCGGTGGATCCGCTGTCGGACCGCGGGGCACGGTCGCGGCTGCGGCTGTCTCCACGATCGGACCGCTCGGGCCTTGGCTCACGGGGCTCGCGGGGAGCACGACCGTCGCCACCACCGCCGCCGCTCGCCTCACCGTCGCTGCCGCCATCACCCTTGGGCTCCGGGGCGTCGCCGGCGAGGTCCAGGCTGACCTTACCGCGGTCGTCGATCTCGCGGACCACCACGGCGACCTTGTCACCGAGGTTGTACAGGTCCTCGACGTTCTCGACTCGCTTGCCGCCACCCATCTTCGAGATGTGCAGCAGACCGTCGCGGCCAGGCAGGATGTTGACGAAGGCACCGAACTTGGTGATGTTCACGATCTCGCCTTGGTACTCCTTGCCGATCTCGGCCTCGGGCGGGTAGGCGATCTGGAGCACCCACTCCTTCGCCTTACGCAGGGCTTCGCCGTCGGCGGCCCCGATGCGGATCGTGCCGTCGTCCTCGATCTCGAGGGTGGCTCCGGTCACCTCTTCGATCTCGCGGATCATCTTGCCCTTGGGGCCGATGACCTCGCCGATCTTGTCCTTGGGCACCTTCACCGCTTCGATGCGCGGCGCTTTCGGGCTCAGCTCGGGCCTCGGTGCAGACAGCACCTTGCTCATCTCGTCGAGGATGTGCAGCCGTGCAATGCGGGCCTGATCCAGGGCACCGGCCAGCACTTCGGCGGGCAGGCCCTCGATCTTGGTGTCCAGCTGGAGTGCCGTGATCACATCGGCGGTACCAGCGACCTTGAAGTCCATGTCGCCGAGCGCATCCTCCGCACCGAGAATGTCGGTCAGGGTGATGAACTTGCCGTCGTGGGCGATGAGGCCCATGGCCACACCGGCGACGGCCGCCTTGATCGGCACCCCGGCATCCATCAGCGACAGGCTCGATCCGCAGACCGAGGCCATCGACGACGAGCCGTTGCTGGCCAGCACCTCGGAGACGAGGCGGTAGGCGTACGGGAAGTCGTCCACCGACGGAATCACCGGCAGCACCGCCTTCTCGGCGAGGGCACCGTGACCGATCTCACGACGCTTCGGACCGCGCATGAACCCGGTCTCCCCCGTCGAGAACGGCGGGAAGTTGTAGTGGTGCATGTAGCGCTTTGAATCTTCCAACGAGATGGTGTCGAGCATCTGCTCCATGCGCAGCATGCCCAGGGTGGTCACGTTGAGCACCTGAGTGTCACCACGCTGGAACAGCGCCGAACCGTGGGCGGAGGCGAGCAGCCCGGTGTCGACCTCGATCGGGCGCACCGTGGTGGTGTCACGACCGTCCAGACGCACGCCGTCGTTGATGACGCGCTCGCGCATCACCGACTTGGCGACCGACTTGAACGCCTTCTTCGCCTCACCGAAGTCCTCGGACTCCGACGTGACTTTCAGCTCGGCGAACACCGCGTCCATGGCTTCGCCTTCGGCGGTGTTGCGGGCCTTCTTGTCGGCGATGGTGAACACCTCGGTGAGACGGGGCCGGACGGCCGCGTCGATCTTGGCGAACATCTCGTCGCTGTAGTCGATGGCTACCGGCCACTCGACCTCCGGAATCTCCACCTTGCTGCGGAGCTCCAACTGGAGGTCGATGATCTGGCCGATGTACGCACGGGCCTCTTCGAGGCCCCGGGCGATCGCCGCCTCATCGGTGGGTGCCTGGCCGGCGTCGATGAGGCGCAGTGCCTCCTCGGTGGCTCCGGCCTCGACCATGGCGATGTCGACGCCACCTTCGCTGTTGCGCTTGCCGGCGACGACCAGGTCGAACACCGACTCCGCCAGCTGCTCGAATGTCGGCATCGGGATCCACTCGCCGTTCGAGTAGGCCAGGCGGACGCCGCCGATCGGTCCCTCGAAGGGGATCGGACTCACCGTCAGCGCGGCCGAGGCGGCGTTGAGGGCGATCACGTCGTAGGGGTTGGCGTCATCGACCGACAACACCGTGACGATGATGTGGGTCTCGGATCGGAAGCCGTCACGGAACGAAGGGCGCAGCGGCCGGTCGATGAGGCGGCAGGTGAGGATGGCCCGCTCGGTGGCGCGGCCCTCACGACGGAAGAACGAGCCCGGGATCTTCCCGACGGCATACATCTTCTCTTCCACGTCGACGGTCAGGGGGAAGAAGTCGACCCCCTCGCGCAGGCTGCGGGAACCCACGGCGGTGGCCAGCACCTCGGTGCCGCCGACCTTGACCACCACGGCACCGTCGGCGAGACGGGCGAGGCGGCCGGTACTGAACTCGAATTCAACGGCACCTACGGCACCGCGTACGGAGTGTTCGGACACTTTTCTCTCTCTCAGTCTGTCTGGGAGAGCGGGGCCAATTACCAGTGGTCACACCTCGAGGCGACTCGAGAGGTGGCAACTAGCAACTGACGGTGCTCTCCATTGCGTGTGTCTCCCCCAATGACAGCAGAAACGCGGAGCCTATGCCGGATTCAGCGCGTCAGCGGCGCAGGCCGAGACGGGCGATCAGGGCGCGGTACCGCTCAACGTCCTGATCTCGCAGGTAGTCGAGGAGGCGCCGGCGGCGTCCGACCATCAACAACAGACCTCGCCGACTGTGGTGATCCTTTGCGTGGGACCGCAGATGCTCGGTGAGGTGGTTGATGCGTTCGGTAAGCAGCGCCACCTGGACTTCCGGCGAACCGGTGTCCGTGGCGTGCGTGCCGTGCTCGGCGACGATCGTCTTGGTGTCTCTCATGGGAAAGCGGCCCTGACACTGGTCCGGGCCGAGCGGAACAGTAGCAGCCGCGGGGGGCATGGCCGCCAGACGCGCCGCCCGGCCCGCGTAGTGTTCGCCCTCCCCCCTCCCCGCCTTCGGCGGTACTCCCCCCTACGGGGGGAGAGAGTTTGAGGGCAGGGTCTGCGCAGTGTCTGGGCTCCCCCCTCCCCGCCTTGGCTCACAAACTCTCCTCCCCCGCAGGGGGAGGTGGATCGGCCCGCAGGGCCGAGACGGAGGGGGAGGGCTGACGCGTCGCGGGGCCTTACGTAGGGTTAGCCCTCCCCCCTCCCCGCCTTCGGCGGTACTCCCCCCTACGGGGGGAGAGAGTTGAATGTCGGCCGCCGCCTACGCGACGGTGGCGTCGAGCACCAGGTCGGGGTGATCCCGTAGCAGAGCATCCACACGGGAGTGATGTCGGAAGAGGGCGAACAGGGTGCCGCCGGCGCCGGTGAGCACCTCGACGTCGCGTACCTTGGCCAGCACGGCGGCGCTTGCCGCATCGGTGCGGCGGGCCACCTGGAATGGCGTGTCGCCCAGCACGGTCGTCGCCCCGTACTCGGATTCCAGGCGATGCACGGTCACCTCGAACTGCATCGGCCCCACCGCGGCGAGCACCGGCAGCTGGTCGCCGCGCTCGGGGTGGCGCAGCACCTGGATGACCCCCTCCTGCTCCAGCTGCTCCAACCCGCGGCGGAACTGCTTGTACTTGGCGGAGTCGGCGCCACGGGCGGTCCGGAAGTACTCGGGCATGAACGACGGGATCGGCGGGAAGACCACGCTGCCTGTCTCGCTGAGGCTGTCGCCCACTCGCAGGTCGGTGGCGTTGACCAGCCCCACCACGTCGCCGGCGACGCCGGTGTCGACGGTCTCGCGTTCCCGGCCGAACACCTGGTGGGCGTACTTGGTGGCGAACGAACGGCCCGACCGGGCGTTGACCAGCTGCATGCCCCGCTCGAATAGCCCCGAGCACAGCCGTATGTAGGCGATCCGGTCACGGTGGCGGGGGTCCAGGTTTGCCTGCACCTTGAACACGAAGCCGGAGCACTCCCCGTCGATGGCCACCGGGTTGCCCTTGGCGTCGTCTCGGCTGGTCGGGGGCGGGGCCAGGTCGACAATGGCGTCGAGGAGCAGACGAACACCGAAGTTCCACAGGGCCGACCCGAAGAACACCGGGGTGGAGTAGCCGGCGAGGAACGACTCGGCGTCGAAGTCGGCGCCGACGGCGTCCAGCAGCCCGAGCTCGTCGGCGAGGGCCGGGGCGGCCTCGTCGCGGGTCCAGGGTTCGGCTTGCTCGGTGGCCTCGGTGGCGCCGCGGGCGGTGCGGCCAAAACGCCACAGGGTGCCGCCACGGCGGTCTACGACACCCTCGAAGTCGGACCCCATGCCCACCGGCCAGGTGATCGGGGTGGGCCGAATCCCGAGCTGCTTCTCGATGTCGTCGAGCAACTCGAGCGGTGACAGCCCGTAGCGGTCGCACTTGTTGACGAAGGTGATGATCGGGATGCGCTCACGCCGTGCCACCTGGAACAGCTTGAGAGTCTGCTCCTCGATGCCCTTGGCGACGTCGAGGACGATCACCGCAGCGTCCACGGCGGTCAGGACCCGGTAGGTGTCCTCGGAGAAGTCGCGGTGGCCCGGTGTGTCCAGCAGGTTGAGCACGTGGTCGCGGTGCGGGAACTGGAGCACCGTCGACGAGATGGAGATGCCGCGCTCGCGCTCGAGATCCATCCAGTCGGAGGTGGCGGACTTCTGTCGGCCCGCCCGCGCCTTGACCGCGCCGGCCTCCTCGACCGCGCCCGCATACAGCAGCAGCTTCTCGGTGAGGGTGGTCTTGCCGGCGTCGGGGTGCGAGATGATGGCGAAGCTGCGGCGACGCGCCACTTCGGCGGCGAGGTTCTGGGCTGATTGCGACACGGGACTCCGTACGGCTGAGAGGGCGCACCAATAGGTCGCCGGTTCGCCTCAAGTTTCGGTTTGCAGCAAACCGAAACTTGATCCAGGGGCGAGCCCATTGGCGCGCCCTCTGAAAGGCGAAGCCGGCACGGCGCGCCACTCCGAGGATACCGGGGACCGCGCCCCTACTGGCGGGGCCGCGGGTTGGCCGAGGTGACGTCGTAGCCGCCGCAGTCGGAGCAGGAGTAGGAGTCGATCCGCCCCGCCGGGGTGCGCTGCTCCCCCCGCCCGCGCTCCCACAGCGGCTTCGGGGCGTAGGCGACCCGGTCGGAGCCGCACAGGCCGCACTTGAGGGTGGTGTCCCGGGTCCAGGTGGCCCCGCACGCGCCGCACTCGACGACGATGGCGTCGTCACGACGGCTCCCGGTGAGCAGCTCCTGCTCCCCGCACTCCGGACAGGCGATGTCCCTCATCGGGTGATGATCCCACGGCACCTCCCCGGCACTGACGGCGCGACGGGGTGCTAAAGTTCTAGTCATCATGACCCAAACTTCACGGCCGGCCGATCCCCCGGCTGGCTACGACCCATCCCAGTTCCCTGCTTTCGCTGTCACCGTCGACGTCGTCATCCTCACGATGACCGAAGGGGAGCTCCAGGTTCTCCTGATTCGCCGCGGCGAGGAACCCTTCAAGGGGATGTGGGCGATCCCGGGCGGGTTCAAGCGTCCGACCGAGACTCTGGACGAGGCGGCCCAACGCGAACTGGTCGAAGAGACGGGGGTCGATGCCGCCCGCCTGCTCGCCCAGTTCGGCACCTACGGCGACCCCGGCCGCGATCCCCGGATGAACGTCGTCACCGTCGGCTATCTGGCGGTGCTGCGCGATGTCGGTGCCGTGGTGGCCGGCTCCGACGCCGCCGAGGCCTCACTCGTCCCGGTGTCCGAAGTGCTCGGCGAGAAGATCGAACTTGCCTTCGACCACCTCCAGATCGTGCGCCAGGCGGTCGATCGGGCCCGCGTCGAACTCGAAGTGTCCGGTATCGCCACCGCCTTCGTCGGGACCACCTTCACCCTCGCCGAGCTGCGCGCCGTCTACGAGGCCATCTGGGGCGTCCAACTGGATGCGGCCAACTTCCGCCGCAGCATCGTGGCCACCGACGGCTGGGTCATCCCCACGGGACGCCGTTCCCAGCCCGGCGTCAATGGCGGGAGACCCGCCGAGCTGTACCGGGCAGGCCGGGCGTGGCGCCAGGGCGGACCGATTCACGCCAGATCCACCAAACGAAGAGAAGACCCAGGTCGATGACACCCAAGTCCCGACCAACCGACCAGACACCGAGAGGAACCCCATGGCCACGATGAAGGCAGCGGTCTGCACCCGGTACGGCCCACCCGAGCGAGTGCGGATCGAGCAAGTAGAGATCCCGACCCCGAAGGACGGCGAGTTGCTGGTACGGGTGCGCGCCACCACCGTGAATCGCACCGACTGCGGCTATCGGGGTGCCAAACCGTTCGTCATCAGGTTCCTCAGCGGGCTGCGTCGGCCCAGAGTGCCGATCTTCGGCACCGAATTCGCCGGTGAGGTGGTGGGTATGGGCGAGGGCGTCACCGGGTTCCAGGCGGGCGACCGGGTCATGGGATGGTGCGAGGGCACGTTTGGGGCCCATGCCGAGTACATGACGGTGCGCGCCGATCGCCCGCTGACGATGCCCATTCCCGAGGGCCGGAGCTACGTGGAGGCGGCGCCGAGCACCGAGGGATCGCACTATGCCCTCAGCGCCATCCGCAGTGCTGGTCTCGAGGCGGGTGACTCGGTTCTGGTGTATGGCGCCAGCGGGGCGATCGGCTCGGCGGCGGTGCAACTGGCCAAGGCAATGGGGGTCAAGGTCACCGCGGTGTGCGGCACCGCCAACCTGGACCTGATCGAGAGCCTGGGGGCCGATCGGGTGATCGACTACCAGACCGAAGACTTCACCAAGGACCCGGACCGATATGACCTGGTGTTCGACGCGGTGGGTAAGAACTCGTTCCTCAAGTGCCGTCACCTGCTCAAGCCCAAAGGCATCTACGCGGCGACCGATCGCCCGCTCATGGGCAAGCCCTTCATGTTCGTCCCGGTGTTCGCCTGGTGGCTGCTGCTCACGGTGATCACCAAGATGCTCCGCGGCAGGCGCCAGATGTTCAGCGGGCCCAACACCGACGCCGAGGGCCTGGCGTGGCTGCGGGAGCAGATCCTCACCGGTCGGTTCACGCCGGTGATCGACCGAACCTACCCGCTCGACCAGATCGTCGAGGCTTACCGCTTCGTCGAGACCGGTCAGAAGGTCGGCAACGTGGTCATCGAGGTCTGAGGGCCTGGCGACACCCTCCTTGAACTGACCCGCGGCTTCCGGCACGGTGGCAGCCCCGCACCCCCCGAAGGGGCGGTCGCCGTGCTCGGAGTCGGGATCCTCACCATCGCTCTCGGCAGCGGCCTGGGGCTGATGCCCACCGATCCGCCGACCGGAACACCCGGAACCGTGATCGGCCCGCCCCCGCCGATCGTCCAAGCGCAGCCCCCGCCGGTGGGCTCGAAGATGATCGAGCTGATCCCGGCGATCCTCGCTGCCGCTGCCGGACTCCTCGGTATCGGAGGCCTGCGCCGCGACGCCACCGACACCATGCGTCCCGGCGATGCCCTGCGCCTGTCGGCACCGCCCGGGCTCCAGGTGGTGTTCGTCCCCGGCCACGGCGACGCCCATGCCTCCCGCGTGTTCCACGAGATGGTCGCCATGCTCGGGCTCGACCCCGCCAACGTCCACTACTTCGACTACCGATGGGTGGTGCCCCTCGACGACCACGCCTGGGCTGCCCGACTCGCCCCGGCCGACCTAACCGCGCTCACCCTCAACGACTTCCTGACCGCGGTATCGGCTCGCGGGGAGTCGATCTACGTCGTGGCGTTCAGCAAGGGCGGCGCCTCGGTGGCCGAGTTGGTGGCCCGATGGGATCGGGGACTGGAGGGACCGGTCGATGCCGTCATCGGGGCTGCCCTCCTCGACCCTCCGATAGCCCATGGTCTGTCCGGCTGGCTCCAAAGTGTGGGGCAGGTGATCAGCGACATCCCCAACGACGGTGGCTACGACCCGATCCAGTGCCTCGTCATGCGATTCGAGTGCGTCGACACCCGCGTCGACCTCGGCGTGCCCTCCGGGGTCGAGGTAGTCGTCATCCAGAACCCGAAGGCCGGCGTGACCAACCTGGGGACAGCCCGTCCCGACGGGCTGCGCGTCGTAGACATCGAGGACGACGGCCCGGGACCACTGGCAGCGCTTCTCGGTATGGGAATCTTCGCCCCGGCACGCATCGCCCGGGCGCACCGATCGGTACGACGCAGCCCGACGGTGGCGGCCTGCATCAACGCCGAGATGTGGTCCCCCGGTGCGTGCTCGTTGTCGTCCGCATCGGCGTCACACCGCCGCGGGCCGCTCGACCGGCCGCTGTTTCGGCTGCCGTGATCAGCCGAGCAACGACCGGGCGGTCTCCACGTCGTCACGGATCTGGGCGACCAGGGACTCCACCCCGTCGAAGGTGCGCTCCTCGCGGATGCGGGCGATGAACCGCACCCGGAGCTCCCGCCCGTACAGGTCGAGGTCGGTGTCGAGCAGGTGCACCTCGAGACGCTCGGCATCGCCACCGAAGGTGGGGCGAACCCCGATGTTGGCCACGGCGGGGCGCCACTCGACCCCGTCGGTGGAGGCCATCACCGCGTACACGCCCCGGCCCGCAACGGCCAGCATCGGCGGCAGGTCGATGTTGGCGGTGGGCACGCCGATCCCCCGGCCCCGGCCATCGCCGGGAACCACGGGTCCCACCACCTCGTGGGGGCGGCCGAGAGCGTCGGCGGCTGCCGCCACCTCGCCATCGGCGAGCAGGCGACGGATCTGCGAGGACGACACCGGCCCGTCGTCACCGACCAGCGACACCACCGACACACCGAATCCGAGCGACTCGCCGAGCCCCACGAGGGTGCCGGCGTCCCCCGCCCGGTCGCGGCCGAAGCGGAAGTCGGAACCGACCGTCACCGTCGCCGCCCCGAGCCCGTCCACCAGCAGGTCGGAGGCGAACGCCTCCGGGGACAGCAGGCGTACCCGGTCGTCGAACGGCGCCACCGCCACCACCTCGACCCCGAGGTCACCGAGCAGCCCAACCCGCTGCCCGATGGTGGTGAGCAGCCTCGGGGACCGGTGCGGAGCGACCACCGACAGGGGGTGCGGGTCGAAAGTGAGCACCGCCGGGACGACACCCGCCCCGGCCGAGGCGTCGACCATCGCCGACAGCACCGCCTGATGTCCCCGATGGACACCGTCGAAGACCCCGATGGCCACGGCCCGGCGCTCACCATCGGGCTGCCAGTCGACCGGCGATCCGGACAGCACCCTCATGCCAGCACCACCGCCGGCTTGGCCCGGCGCCCATCGGACTCGTACACGGCGAGGAGAGTCCCGGCGTCGTCCACCACCGCATACGAGCCGGCCTCGGTGATGCCGAGGCCACCGTTGGCGAACACCGAACCGTGGCTGACGGCGACGGCGGCCTCCTCCGTCGCCGTCGCCCTCCGCAGGTCGCGCAGGCCATCCGCCATCGCGATCACCCGGTCGGCGGCGTCGAGGCCTGCTTCCGCCAGCTGATCGATCGTCGATGCGGCCTCGACCTGGAGGCTCCCGATGGCGGTGCGGCGAAGCTCGGTCAGGTGGGCTCGACCGCCGAGGGCCGAGGCGATATCGTCCGCCAGGGTGCGGATGTAGGTGCCGCTGCTGCACCGGACTCGGAACGACACCTCCGGATACGGGCCGGGTGCGAAGTCGGTGACCTCAAGCTCGAAGATCTCGACCGGACGGGCATCGCGCTCCACATCGACGCCCTCCCTGGCCAGCTCGTAGAGGCGACGGCCGTCCACCTTGAGCGCCGACACCATCGGCGGGACCTGAAGGATCGGGCCGGTGAACCGCGGCAGCACCGCGATGACGTCGTCCTCATCGACCTCCATCTCCTCGCGCCACAGCACCGCCCCATCGGCGTCGAGGGTGTCGGTGGAGACCCCAAACATGGCCGTCGCCTCGTATACCTTCGGCTGCTCCTGCACGAAGCGCAGCAGGCGGGTCGCCCGGCCCACGCCGAGGATCAAAAGCCCGGTGGCCATCGGGTCCAGGGTCCCGGCGTGCCCGATCCGCCGCTCACCCAGGATGCCGCGAGCCTTGGCGACGACGTCGTGCGACGTCCATCCGCGGTCCTTGTCGACGAGGAGGAACCCCTCAGCCACGCAGAGCAGCCCGGACGGTCTCGACGATCTCCTCCGGAGGCCCATCCGTGGTGAAGCCGGCGGCGTTGTGGTGGCCGCCTCCGCCAAACGACGCCGCGATCGACCCGACGTCGACGGCGCCCCGGGAGCGCATGCTCCCCTTCCAGCCGTCGGCCACCTCCTTGAGCAGCAGCGCCACCTCGGCCTCCCTGGCGATCCGCAGGTCGTCGATCAGCCCATCGACGGCGTGGTGCTCCAGACCGGCGGCCTCCAGGTCGGCCCGGTCGAGCCTGGACCAGATCAGCGACAGCTCCTCGTCGAGGACCGCCCGGCTCAGGACCGCGGCCGAGGCGCTCAGGTAGCCGAACGGCACCGACTCGTAGACCTGCTGGCCGATCTCCTCGGGGACGGCACCGGCGTCGATGAGGCGACCGGCGAGTCGCATCACCTCACCGGTGGTGGCCGAATACTGGAACCGACCGGTATCGGTGACCAGCCCGGTGAGCAGGCACTGGGCGACCCGGGCGTCGATCTCCCAGCCAAGGGCGTCGAGCAGGCGCGCCGCCAACTGCGCCGACGCCGCCGCCTTCGGATCGATGATCTGGATGTCGCCGAATCCGGTGTTGGTGACGTGGTGGTCGACGACGATCAGGGTCTTGGCGTCAGAAGCCGACGACCCCAGCTCGGCGAGGCGGTCCGCCGACCCGCAGTCGAACACCACCATGCACTCGGGTGCCTCCGGGAACTCGTCCGGCGGGACCACCGGGTCCATGTCGAGGAAGGTGAGCGACTCGGCGATGGCGAACGGGGACCCGAAGGAGACCACCGCCTCCTTGCCGGCGGCACGAGCGGCGTGGGCAAGCGCCAGCGCCGAACCGAGGGCGTCGCCGTCGGGCGACACATGGCCGGTGATGGCGATGGCAGGAGCCGCCGCGATGACGGCTGCGGCGTCACGGAGTGATGTCTCGATCCCCATCACCCTCCTTCTCCAATTGGCGCAGTAGCTGTTCCATCCGGATCCCTCGCTCGATCGCCTCGTCGTAGTGGAACTCCAACACGGGAAGGTACTTGAGCGTCACCTGCTCCCCCACCGCGCTGCGGATACGAGGGGCGGCCCGGCGCAGCGCTTTGAGGGTCTCCTCGCGCTCGTCGACCTCCCCGAGCACCGTGTAGTAGATGCGAGCGGCGCGCAGATCGGGCGTCGTGTCTACCCCGGTGATGGTGACGAACCCGATGCCCGGGTCCTTGAGCCGCACCACCTCGGAGGCAATCACCTCGCGCAAGAGCTCGTTGATACGACGCATCCGCTCACTACCGCGGCTCATGCGACCTCCAGGTGGGAGGTCTCGATGGCGACCACCTCGACCCGAGGGTCTCCGAGCACGGCACGCTTGACCGACTCGATGATCTCGTCGAGCCGATGTGCCTGCGGGGCGACGACGGCGACGCCGAGCGCCGAGCGCTGCCAGGTGTTCTGGTGGTCCACCTCACTCACCGCCACCCCCAGCTTCTCCAGCCGCGCCACGACCGACCGGAGCACGGCGCGCTTCCCCTTCAACGACTGGGGCTCGGGAAGACGCAGCTCGATACGAAGTGCGGCGGCATGCATGTGCGGAAGGGTAGGGGCCATGGCGGACACGGCCAGCGCGAGTACTCGGTACTTGGTACTTGCTACTTGGTCGCTTTTTAGGGTTTGGGCTCCCCCCCTCCCCGCCTCCGGCGGTACTCCCCCCCTCGGGGGGGAAAGTCTCGCTATGAGCTGCCATCTGTCTGCTGTCCGCTGCTCACGGCCAGCGCAGGTCCTCGGGGATGCTCTCCGCGTACCGCCACGACTCCCATAGATCGGCGGCGACCCCACCGGCATCACGAGCCACACCGTGTCGGGCTCCCCAGGTGCAGATGCGGGCAATATCCCGGCGGAAGAGCTCATCGGCCCCCGGGTTCTGTGATGGGTCGACCGCCTGGGGAAGGTCGATCACGACGGCTCGACCTTCCCACACGAGGACGTTGTAGGGAGACAGGTCTGCGTGGACGATGCCGAGCCGCAACATCGATCGAGCGGCAGCGAGGACCTGATCGAGCAGAGCCTCGGTCTCACTCGGACCCTCTGGTCGATACGCCCGCAGGAGCGGCGCCGGTCCGTCCTCGTCGCCCACATAGGCCATGAGGATGGCGTCGTCGGTCCTGGCGATCGGTCTCGGCACGGAGACTCCCGCGGCGTGTAGGCGGCTCAGGGCCTGCCACTCACGGTCCACCCAGGTCCCGGCCTGAACCTGCCTGCCGAAACGGGTCTTCTTCTCCAGGGCGCGACGCATGCGGGCATCGGGAATCCACTCCCCGGCGCGGTACACGCCGTCGTGGCGGAAGTCCCGGTTGTCCGAAGGCAGGTAGACCTTGAGGGCGGCCAGGTCGGAGCCGGCGAGATCGGTGTTGGCGCGGCACAGCAGCACGTTGGCTTCCTTGCCGCTTTTGATGGGTCGGATCACCGAGCTGATGAACAGCTCGTCGATGAAGTACGCGGACGGATCGTCGGACACAAGAAGTCTCCTTTGGACGGGCGAAGCCGCATCCCCGAGGAGCTGGACGACGAGCGTCAGACGAACGAGTCGGGAAGCGGCGTGTGAGCGATGGTGAGCTCCTGGAGCGTGCTCATGTCGGCCTCCCTTCCCCGGACAACAGTTGGCCCGGATCAAGAGCAAGCCTAGCCAGCGATGGTCTCCCAGAGACGCGTCGCGAGGTCCACCTAGTGCTTGCCCTCCCCCCTCCCCTGGCGGCTCCGCCGCCAGGTACTCCCCCTATATGTCACGCTTGGTGGGTTGGGAGTGGGGCCCGGGGTGTGA
>JBBDWO010000013.1 GCA_040902765.1 Acidimicrobiia bacterium
ATCTACCGCACCCTCAAACAACACCCCTTGACATAGGAGGACCCTTCGGGGGGAGAGAGTTTGCTGGTCGCCCCCTCGCTACCCGCTACTCGCTACTCCGCCTGTTCTCCAGGATCTTGAGAAAGGACCTCTCGCTCAACTCCTCCTGGGTCACACCCGTCCTGGCGGATGCGTCGTCTTCGCTGATGGCGCCGGAGTTGACGGCCCGGGCGAAGAAGTTGAGCAGGCCCTGACCGGTGGCGGCGTCGTCGAAAACGTCGCCGACGAGTGTGGCCTGGGTCGCCTTTTCGACGAAGTTGTGCAGGCGGTCGGCGGCGGCATCCATGCTCTCCAGGAAGAACGACTGCACCGCGGCGTATCGGGTGACCAGCTGCGCCGGATGCAGATCCCAGCCCTGGAAGTAGCCGTGGTAGAGCGAGTGGCGGATCTCGTCGAAGTGCAGTTTCCACGCCCCGTGCACGGCCTCCCGGTTGGCGGCGATCTGGGTGGCGGTGAGGTCGTCGCCGCGGTGGGTCGGTACCGGCATCACGTTGGTGGCACCGTCCGACAGCCACACACCGGTGCCGGCCAGGGCGACCTGCATGACGCTGCGGGCGAAGTCGCACGACGGGTGGGTCATCCCCTGGTGAGCGGCGGTGATCTGGCACGAGGCGGTGTAGTCGTACACCCCGAAGTGGGCGGCGACGCACCTCGGGCCGGCCGCGGACACCAGGCGGCCCACGTTGACCCGTCCCTCCTCGTCGAAGATGGACCGGGTGATCTCGATCATCAGCTCCGACTTGATGGAACCCTCGGGGAGGCCCACCCGCTCCTCGATGTGGTCGAGCAGGTCGGCGAAGACGAGGGCCTGCTCCACCGACACGATCTTGGGCAGAGTGATGTGGAACCGTTCGGGAATGGTGCCGCCGGTCCGGGAGGCCAGACGGGTGAAGAACAGGTCGGTGGTGCGGATGGCGCGGGCCCGCAGCTCCCGGCTCAGCTGTTTGATCCTGATCCCGATGAACGGCGGGAGCGTTCCGGCCTCCATCCCCGCAGCGACCTCATCAGCCGCGGCGATCGCGGTGGCGTCCTCCTCGTCGTCGGGACGGATGCCGAACCCGTCCTCGAAGTCGATGCGGAAGTCCTCGACCGGCTCACGCTGCAGCTTGTCGACCACCCGCGGGTGCACCTCAGCCATCACCGGATCACCCGGGTCACGACCGAGGGCGGCCGCCAGCATCGCCGCGTCGGATGCGTACTCCTCGAGGGTGGCCATGGCCCGCTCCCCCATCTTCACCGCGGTGTCGGCGCGAAACAGCTGAGCACCGCCGTAGACGGTGTGCACCGGCTGGCGTTCCCCGCTGTCACCGGGGAAGGCAGTCACTGCATCCGGGGCGTCGTCGAGGCGGGAGGCGAAGTCACGCAGCAGCGAGTCGGGGAGCGAGGTCTCCATCACGGTCAGCTCCTGGGGAGGATGCGGATGTCGGGCAGCGTGCGGTGCCGCTCGGCGAAGTCGAGGCCGTAGCCGACCACCCACACGTCGAGGATGTCGAACCCCACGTAGTCGATGGCGACGTCCACTTCGGCGCGGTCCGGCTTGCGCACCAGCGCACACGCCTTGAGCGAGGCCGGCTCGCGGGCGGCGAACAGCCGCTCCAGGTAGGCGAGGGTGTGGCCGGTGTCGACGATGTCTTCGACGATCAGGACGTGCTGACCTCCGATGTCGTGGCGGACGTCCATGATGAGCCGCACCGCGCCAGGGACCTCGCTCTTCTCGTCCCCGTAGGAAGACACCGAGATGAACTCCACCCTATGGGGCACGGTGATGCGGCGGGACAGGTCGCTCAGGAAGATGAAGGATCCCTTGAGAACCCCGACGAGTACCAGCTCGTCGGCGTCGGCGTAGTCCCGGTTGATCTCCTCAGCCAACTCCTCCACCCGCGCCGCGATGGCGTCCCGGTCGATGAGGATCTCAAGTTCCACGGTGCCGAGGCTAGCGAGGCACCAGGGCCCCAGGCCCCAGGCAAGAACCAAGACTCAAGAACCGAGGCGACGCCCGCGCAGTGATCGCCCTCCCCCCTCCCCTGACGGCTCCGCCGCCAGGTACTCCCCCCTTCGGGGGGAGGGACCGCGGAAAGGGGGAGGAACCGCAGAAGGGCCCCTCACGCGGTCCCCTCCCCTGAAGGGGGAGGTGGCAGCGGCCGCAGGCCGATGACGGAGGGGGAGGGCTAACCCGTCGCGAGGCATACAGAGCGTTTGCCCTCCCCCTAGCCCGTCAGGTACCGCCCTTTTCAGGGGGAGAGGGAATCTGGCCATGAGCTATGAGCCATGAGCCATGAGCTCTCTCCCAATTGACACGTCGCGGGGTTCCTGCGAAAGTTGCGCCGCTCCGACGACGGAGCATCAGGAGGCCAGCGATGTTCAGGAACCCGACCACCGCCCGTTGACCCGGCGCGTTCGTCGTACCTGACACGCGGCCCACCGGGCGGCGGGCAGCACTCAGACACCCCCTTCCTTCGGCGCGTCCGCGCCATCTCACAGGAGCCCCATGATCCCGGTCCGCGCCTACTGGCGCCTGCTCAGAACCTATCTCCGCCCCCTGCGAGCCAGGGTGGTCCTCCTATCGATCCTGCTGTTCACCGGGATCGTGTTCCAGGTGATCAACCCGCAGTTCATCCGGGCGTTCATCGACCGCGCTCTCGACGGGGCGCCGGCTGGCGACCTCCTCGGTCTCGCCGCCGCCTTCGTCACCCTCGCCGTCGGCTACCAGGCCCTCAACATCGCCGCCACCTACGTCGCCGAGGGGGTTGGCTGGTCGGCGACCAACGAGATGCGCGCCGACCTGGCGGCGCACCTGCTCGACCTGGACATGTCGTTCCACAAGACGATGACGCCGGGAGAGCTGATCGAACGGGTCGACGGCGACGTCACCACGCTGTCCAACTTCTTCTCCAAGTTCGTCATCCACGTGGCTGGCAACCTGGTGCTCATCGTCGCCGTGGTCGCCCTCCTGTGGCGTGAGCACGTGCTCATCGGGGCCAGCATGACCGGCTTCGCCGTGGTCGCCCTCATCGGCATGGTGCGGCTCCAGGCGATCGCCATCCCCTGGTGGCAGTCGGTGCGGGGCAAGCGGGCCGAGTTCTTCGGATTCCTCGGCGAACAGCTCGGCGGCACGGAGGACATCCGAGCCAACGGTGCCGTGCCCTACATGATGCATCGCTTCACCCTGATCCACCGCCAGTGGCTACCGCTCGAGGTGCGGGGCCGCATGGGCTTCGGTCTGCTGTGGGCGACGTCCATAGCGGTCTACATCGCCGGCATCGCCCTGGTGTTCGGTGTGGGCACGCGCCTGCTCGTCGAAGGAGCCATCACCGTCGGCTCGGTGTACCTGGTCTATCACTACATGGAGATGATCCGTCATCCCATCGAGCAGATCCGGACCCAGATGGAGGACCTGCAGAAGGCCGGTGCCGGGATCAACCGGGTGCAGGAGCTGTTTGCCGCCACGACGGCGCTCCCCGAAGACGGCACCAAGCGCCTACACGAGGGACCGCTGTCCGTCGACGTCGACGGCGTGGAGTTCGCCTATCGGGACGACGACGCCAACGGCGAGGTGGTCCTCCAGGACCTCGACCTCCGGGTGGCCGAGGGCCGGGTCGTCGGCATCCTGGGCCGCACCGGCTCGGGGAAGTCGACCCTAGCCCGACTCCTGACCCGGCTCTACGACCCCACGGCGGGCGAAGTGCGGGTGGGTGGAATCGACCTGCGTCGGGTGGACCGCACCGATCGGCGGCGGCGCATCGCCATGGTGACCCAGGAGGTCCAGCTCTTTCGCGCCACGGTGCGGGAGAACCTGACCTTCTTCGACGATCGTATCGACGACAGCCGCTTGTGGGCGGTGCTTGCCGACCTCGGCATCGACGGATGGGTCAGAGGGCTGCCCGAGGGACTCGACACGATGCTGGAGTCGGGTTCGGGCGGTCTGTCTGCAGGACAGGCGCAGTTGCTCGCCTTCGCCCGGGTCTTTCTCGGTGAACCGGGGCTGGTGATCCTCGACGAGGCGTCCTCGCGGCTCGACCCCGCCACCGAGGTACTCATCGAGCGCGCCGTCACCAAGCTCCTCACTCACCGCACCGGCCTGATCATCGCCCACCGGCTGGCCACTGTGGAGCGCGCCGACGACATCCTCATCCTCGAGAGGGGACGCATCGTCGAGTTCGGGGAGCGTTCCACGCTCGCCGCCGACCCGCAGTCACGCTTCAGCACCCTGCTGCGCACCGGAATGGAGGATCTGCTCGCATGACAGACCGCCGAGTACCCACCGCCCGCCTCGGCAAGGGCCTCATCGGCTATCGCAAAGGCCGCTACGTCTCCAACGTGCTGCTCTGGGGAACGATGTGGCTGATGCCGCTGATCATGGCGCTGATCATCCGCGCCTTCTTCGACCGCGTCGCCGAGGGCACCGGTGCCGGGATCAACGTGGCCACCCTGGTCGCCCTGGTGATCGCCTACGGAGTCGCCCGTGTCTCCGTGATGTTCCTCGGCATGTGGAACGACATCCAACTCATGTTCCGAGTCGGCACCCTGCTGCGACGCAACATGTTGGAGCGGATCTTCGAGCTCCCGGGGGCGCAGTCGATCCAGGAGTCACCGGGTGAGGCGATCAGCCGGTTCCGCGACGACGTCGACGAGAACGTGGAGTCGTTCTCGTGGACCGTCGACATGATCGGGCTCGCAGTTTTCGCCGCGGTCTCGCTGAGCATCCTGATCTCGGTCAACGGGCAGTTCACCCTGTTCGTGTTCGCGCCCACGCTGGTCGTCGTGTACCTGGCGGCGCTCCTGCGCCATCGCATCAAGCGCTACCGAGAGGCCGCCCGCCAGGCGACCGGGCGGATCACCGAGGCGCTCGGGGAGACGTTCGCCTCGGTACAGGC
Source organism: Acidimicrobiia bacterium (assembly GCA_040902765.1). Classification (NCBI taxonomy): domain Bacteria; kingdom Bacillati; phylum Actinomycetota; class Acidimicrobiia; species Acidimicrobiia bacterium. The sequence continues at coordinate 4,914 of JBBDWO010000013.1, forward strand.
GATCAAGGTCGCCGGCGCCGAGGAGTCGATGATCGCCCACTTCCGTCGGCTCAACGATCACCGACGCACCCAGCAGGTGAAGGACGCGACGCTGCACGCCGTGCTCGAGTCGCTGTTCTGGAACACGCTCAACATCGGCACCGGCATCATCCTCGTGGTCGGGGCGGCGGCGATGAGCACCGGCGAGTTCACCGTCGGTGAGTTCGCCATGTTCGTGTTCTTCCTCGACCTGGTCACCGACGCCGCCTTCTTCCTCGGCCTGTTCATCGCCCGCTATCAGCAGGCGTCGGTGTCGTTCAAGCGGATGCTCGATCTGATGGGCGACGCCGATCCGATGCGTCTCGTCGAGCGCAAGCGGCTCGGCCTCCGCGGGGAGTTGGCGGAACCCGATGTGGTGCCAGCGCACCTGTCGCCGCTGCGCGAGCTGGCGATCCGCAACCTGAACTTCCGGTACCCGGGGACGGGCGAAGGCATCGAGGACGTGTCGTTCACCGTGCCCGCCGGTTCGTTCACGGTGATCACCGGACGCGTCGGTGCCGGAAAGACCACCCTGCTGCGGGCGATCCTCGGCTTGGTGAAGGCGGACTCGGGGGAGATCCTGTGGAACGGCGAAGAGGTCGAAGACCCGGCGTCGTTCTTCATCCCGCCGCGCTCGGCGTACACGCCGCAGGTGCCGCGCCTGTTCTCGATGAGTCTGCTCGACAACCTGCTGATGGGCAGGCGTGACCCGGAACAGATCGTCGAGGAGGCGGTGCGCTCGGCGGTGATGAGCACCGATGTGGAGGGGATGCTGGAGGGGCTGGGGACGATGGTCGGTCCGCTGGGCGTCCGCCTTTCCGGCGGCCAGGTGCAGCGGTCGGCGACGGCGCGCATGTTCGTGCGCCGCCCGGACCTGCTCGTGTTCGACGACGTGTCGAGCGCCCTCGACGTGGAGACCGAACGCCAGCTGTGGGAGATGCTGTTCCGTGACCGGGCCGGGGTGACCAGCCTGGTGGTCTCCCACCGCCACCCGGCACTGCAGCGCGCCGACCAGACCGTCGTCATGGAGCACGGCCGGGTCGCCGCGATAGGCGTCCTCAGCGACCTGCTGGAGACCAGCCCCGAGTTCCGCTCCCTGTGGCAGGAAGAAGACGCCTAACGATGCTCAACGCCGTCGTCTTGCGTTGAGCGTTGAGCGTTATGCGTCCTTCTCGCTACGCGGCGGGCGGTAGCCTCGCCAGCATGTCGACTCTCCTGGTCCGCAACGCCGAGATGCTCGTCACCATGGACGGGGGTCGCCGCGAGATACCGGACGGTGGGCTGTTCGCTCGCGATGGGGTGATCGAAGCCGTTGGGACCACGGCCGAGCTGCCCACCACCGCCGACCGGGTGGTCGACGCCTCTGACATGCTGGTGCTCCCCGGGCTGGTCAACACTCACCACCACTTCGTGCAGACGCTCACCCGGACCGTCCCGGATGCCCAGTCGGCGAAGCTGTTCGACTGGCTGACGACGCTCTACCCGATCTGGGCGCGCCTCACCCCCGACGACGTCCGCATCGCCACCACCCTCGCCCTGCTCGAACTCGCCAAGTCGGGATGCACCACCGCGTTCGACCATCAGTACCTGTGGCCCAACGGATCGACCATCGACGACCAGATCACCGGTGCCGCCCCGGTGGGGATCAGGTTCCACGCTTCCCGCGGTTCCATGTCTCTCAGCGAGAAGGACGGCGGGTTGCCCCCGGACTCGGTGGTCCAGGAGGCCGGCTTCATCCTCGACGCCACGCAGGCGGCCATCGAACGCCATCATGACCCCAACCCCGGGGCACTGACCCGCATCGTCGTGGCACCGTGCTCGCCGTTTACGGTGACCGAGGATCTGATGGTGGAGTCGGCGGCGCTCGCCCGCGACCGCGGCGTCCGGCTGCACACCCACCTCGCCGAGACCGCCGACGAGGAGGCGCACACGATCGAGCGCTTCGGCAAGCGGCCGGTCGATTACGCCGCCGACCTCGGGTGGCTGGGCGACGATGTCTGGTACGCCCATGCCGTGTTCATCGACGAGGCGGAGACCGAACGCATGGCGGCGACCGGGACCGGCGTCGCCCATTGTCCGTCGTCGAACATGCGGCTCGCCTCGGGCATCGCACCGGTGGCACGCTTCGTCGAAGCCGCGGTGCCCGTGGGGATCGGCGTCGACGGCTCGGCGAGCAACGACGGCTCCAACCTCCTCGCCGAGACGAGGCAGGCGCTGTTACTGGCGCGTCTGGGTGTCTCCCCCGGCATCGGGAGCGGCCCGCAGATGTCGGCGCGGACCGCGCTCGAGCTGGCCACCATCGGCGGAGCCGCCGTACTGGGGCGCGACGACATCGGAGCCCTGGAAGCAGGGCGAATGGCCGACCTGTTCACGCTCGACCTGAACCGAATCGAGTACTCGGGGGCCCACGATCCGGTGGCGGCGGCGGTCATGTGTCATCCCGCACCGGCGCACACGGTGATCGTCGGCGGCAAGCCGGTCGTAGAGGACTACCACCATGTCACCCTCGATGAGGGTGAGGTCGTGACGAGGCACCGGGCTGCCGCCCGGCGCCTCGTCGACGGTGACTAGGGGACCGCCGTGCCGAACGAGCCGCCCCCAAGGGGGTGCGCGAATAGGCTCGCCCCGGGATCAGGTTTCGGCTTGTGGCAAGCCGAAACCTGATGAAGCCAGCGACCTATTCGCGCACCCCCCAAACGTCAGTGGCCGTGACGATGATGCAGGTCGGGTACGTGCGGATGTCGATGTTCGGCCGCGAGATGCGCATGGTGGTGGGTGTGGCGGCCCAACACGGCCGGCTCGTGATCGTGGGTGTGGTGCTCGTCGTGGTCGTGGTCGTGGGAGTGTGACATCGGTTGGTGGACATGGCGATGGTCGTGGTGGCTGCGGAGCACGAAAGCGACGCCGCAAGCGGCGAGAAGGAAAGCGGCGAGCTCTCGGACCGACGCCGGATCGGAGAAGATGGTCCAAGCGACGATTGCTCCCACGAACGGGGCGGCGGCGAATACCACCTGACCGCGCGCCGCACCGAGCTCGCGGGCTCCCGACACCCACAACGTGATCGAAGCGCCGTACCCGAAAGCGCCGATGACGAGAGCCCACATGACGGGGGCGAGCGGCAAGCCGCCGCCAGCGACGAGGCCGATGATCAGGTTCGTCCCGCCAGCGATCACGCCCTTGGCGAGCGTGATATGGCTGGGACCGATCTGGTCGATGACCGCAGTAGCACTGTTGTCGATGGCCCAGCAGAGGCAAGCTGCGGCGATGCTAAGCGCACCCATGCGCAGGTCTGGGCCGCCACCCCATGTGAGGGCCGCGGTCCCGGCGGCGACAAGCAGGGTGCCGGCGATGACGTGGCGCCCGATGTACTCGCGGAACACGACACCGGCGACGATCGTGGTGAACACCAGTTCGAGGTTCAGCACGAGCGACGCGGTTGCGGCCGGGACGAGACCGAGGCCGATGGCGAGTAGTACCGGCCCGACCGCACCTCCGAGCACTACCGCCAGGGTGAGATTGGGGAGTGACGTCCTAACGGCGGCGCGGGTAACCCGGGTTCGGCCGGCTACCGGGGCAACCGCCAGCGCCGCGCCGAGGTACAGGAGCCCGGCGAGGCTGAATGCGTTGAGGTGTTCGGTGAGTCTGGATGCCGCTGGCGCCGAAATGCCAAACAGGATCGCGGCGACACCGCAGCGTATGACCCCGACGGTCACGAGTGGGTGACGCTCTCGGTCAGGTCGATCAGGCGGCTCTCCACGGCGATTGACTGTAGGCCGCGGGCCCAACGACACTAGGCACCGGGCTGCCGCCCGGCGACTCGTCGACGGCGATTAGTCGCTTCTAGGCGTCGTCGTCGCCCTGGCCGGCCCACGGGGGCTTGCCGTCACCGGGCTGCCAGCCCTCTGCGTCGTCGCGGGTCCACCGGGGACCTTCGCCGTCGTCATCCCCTTCTTCATCGCCCTCGTCCTCGCCGTTCGCCCACGGCGGCTTGCCGTCGCCGGGCTGCCAGCCTTCGGCGTCGTCGCGCAGCCAGCGAGCGTTCGACCACGGGGGAGGACCCTCATCGCCCGGCAACCAGCCCTCTGCGTCTTCGCGGAGCCAGCGCGGACCCTCGCCGTCGTCATCGCCGGATCCGAGTACCCACGACGTGGCGGTGCGCGTCCAGGGCGGACCGGCGCCGTCGTCGGACTCGGTGGTCTCAGACTCATCGGCGAGTGCGAGGCCGCCCACGGTGAGGGCCAGAAGGGTGGCGGCGGCGACCGTCAGAACCTTCGGTTGGATCGGATCATGGCTTTGCTCCTTCGGCCAGCCCCAACAGGGTTCTGATCGGCAGGCTATGCGTGAAACTGAAACAAGCACGAAACGGCAGTGCGGGTCGCCGGACGACGCCTGCCACCCTTCCTATCCTGAGCGGTTCATGCGGATGATCATCCCCCGCTCGCTGGACGAGGCCGTCGAGGCCGCAGCCGCCCATCCGGAGGCGACGATCCTCGCCGGGGGCACCGACCTCATGGTGTCGGCCAACCTCCACGGACTCCGGCCGGAGGCCGTCATCGGGGTCCGTCGGGTCCCGGAACTCGCCGAGTGGGAGGGTCGGTTCATCGGTGCGGGAGTCACCTACGCCAGGATGGAGCGCGGCCCCATCGCCGCCCTGGCACAGGCTGCCCGCACCGTCGGCTCGCCGCAGATCCGCAATGCGGGAACCCTGGGGGGCAACCTGGGCACTGCGAGTCCCGCCGGCGACGCCCTCCCCATTCTCGCCGCCCTCGACGCCGACATCGTGCTGCGTGCGGCCGGTGGGGAGCGAAGCGTGCGCTGGGACGACTTCATCGTGGGGCCGAAGAAGAACTCCCGGGAGCCCGGTGAACTGATCATCGGTGCCCGCCTCCCAGACGACATCCCGGACCGACAGGCGTTCGCCAAGATCGGCTTTCGCAATGCCATGGTGATCGCCGTGGCTTCGTGCTGTCTGTTCCGAGCTGAGGACGGGGCGACGACCGTGGCGCTCGGCTCCGTGGGGCCGACGCCGATGAGACCCCGCGCCGCAGAGGCCATGATCTCGGCGGAGCGATCACCCACCCCTGCCGCCCTCGCCGAGTTCCAGCGGCTCGTTTCGGAGGAAGTCTCTCCGATCACCGATCACCGATCCACCGAGGCGTACCGCCGGACCGCGGCCGGCGTTCTCGCCCGTCGACTCCTGGAGAGGGTGCTCGGATGATCCACCTCACCGTCAACGGCGACCCCCACAGCGCCGAGCCGGGTCCCGCCGAGAGCCTGCTCTCCATGCTGCGTAATCGGCTCGGTCTCGCCGGGTCCAAGGACGCCTGCGAGCAGGGCGAGTGCGGGTCCTGTTCGGTGATCCTGGACGGGGAGCTCGTCTGCTCATGCCTGGTGTTGGCGGCCGACACCGACGGGTCCGAGATACGCACCGTCGAGGGCATCGCCGACGGTGACGACCTCAGCCGGGTGCAGGAGGCCCTGCTGGCCGAGGGCGGCGTCCAATGTGGGTTCTGCACCCCGGGTTTCGTCGTCGCTGCCACCCACCTGCTGGACACGAACCCCGATCCCAGCGACGACGACGTCCGAGAGGCGCTGGCGGGCAACATCTGCCGGTGCACCGGCTACGGCGGGATCATGCGGGCCCTGACCGCCCTGCGGGAGGACTCGTGACCATCACCCGACCGAACCGGGTCGCCGGCGGCGTCGGGATGTCGGCGCCTCGGCCCGACGGCACGCCGAAGGTGCGGGGCGAGTTCGCCTTCTCGTCAGACCTGTCCGCCGAGGGCATGCTCTGGGGGACCACCGTGCGCAGCCCGCACGCCCGGGCGCGCATCGACCGGCTCGACACCGCCGCTGCCCTCGCCATCCCTGGCGTTCGCGCCGTGCTCACCATCGACGACGTCCCCGGGCGCCGCCTCTTCGGTCTCGAGCATCCCGATCAACCGGTGCTCGCCGAAGGCGAGGCCCGGTTCTGGGGCGAGCCGGTGGCGGTGGTCGCCGCCGACGACCGGGAGACGGCGCGGCGCGGCGCTGATGCGGTCGTGGTCGACTACACCGAACTCGAGCCGTTCACCGACCCGACCGTTGCCGAGGACCGCGGTGAGACCTTCCGGGTGTTCGACATCACCCATGGCGACGCCACCGGCACCGTGGTGGTGGAGGGCTATTACGAGACGGGCATGCAGGACCAGGCCCCCCTGGGGACCGAGTCGGGCCTCGCCATCCCTGACGGCGAGGGCGGCGTCGACCTGCACATCTCGACCCAGTGGCTCCACGCCGACCACGAACAGGTGGTGGCCAGCCTCGGCCTGGAACCCCACCAGGTGCGTCTCCACATGGCGGGCATCGGTGGCGCCTTCGGGGCCAGGGAGGACCTGAGCCTCCAGGTCCACCTCTGCCTGCTCGCCCTTCACACGGGGCGTCCCGTGAAGATGGTGTACGACCGCTCCGAGTCGTTCGTGGGGCACGTTCACCGGCATCCGGCCCGTATGTGGTACCGGCACGAGGCCGAACCCGACGGCACCCTGCGACGGGTTGAGGCGAAGATCATCCTCGACGGTGGCGCCTACGCCTCCACCAGCTCGGCGGTCCTCGCCAACTCGGCGTATTTCGCCGTGGGTCCGTATCGCTGCGATGCGGTTCGCGTGCACGCCGTGGCGGCCCGGACCAATAACCCGCCCTGCGGAGCCATGCGCGGCTTCGGCGCCGTGCAGTCCTGCTTCGGATACGAGTCGCAGATGGACCGGCTCGCCGACGCGCTCGGGATGGACCCGATCGAGCTCCGGCTCAAGAATGCCCTGGCGCCCGGCGACCGCCTTCCGACCACGGGGCAGCTCATCGAGGGGAGCATGCCGGTACGGGAGGTGATCGAGACCCTGCGCGCCATGCCGCTGCCGGCGGACGAGACCTCCGGCGACCCCCGGCGGCTCCCCGGCGGCACCGGTAACACCACGCCGGCGTCGGCTGTCGTCCGTGGCGTCGGTTTCGCCGTCGGCATCAAGAACCTCGCCTTCTCCGAAGGATTCGATGACTACGCCGAGGTCCGCGCCAGCCTGGGGCCAGACGGTCTCACCATCCACACCGCCGCCGCCGAGGTCGGGCAGGGCCTGGTGACCGTTCTGGAGCAGATCGGCCGGTCCGCCACCGGCGTCGAGACCGTCCGGGTGGTCTGGGACACCACCGCGCAGATCGGCTCGGCGGGGTCGTCGTCGGCGTCCCGCCAGTCGCAGATGAGTGGCGGGGCCGCCCTGAGCGCCTGCGAGGCGGTCCTCGCCGAGGCGCTGCGTCGGGGCGCCGGCGACCGTCTCGACGACGCCGGCGTGTGGCGGGGCGACGAACTCGTGACCAGTCTCGCCGACCTCACCGCCGACGGCCCGATCGAACAGCTCGAGCGGTTCCGACACCCCCGGACCCATCCCCCGGATGAGCACGGCCGTGGCGATGTCCATGCCGGATATGCGGTGGCCGCCCATCGGGCGGTCGTCAACGTCGATCCCGAGCTCGGCCTGATACGGGTCGTCCATGTCGACACCGCCCAGGACGTCGGGAAGGCGCTCAACCCGCAGGCTGTGATCGGCCAGATCGAAGGCGGCATCATGCAGGGAGTGGGCCTGGCCGTGATGGAGGAGATGATCCTGCGCGACGGCCAGGTCGCCAACGCCTCGTTCACCGACTACCTCCTGCCCACCTTCGCCGATGCACCCACGGTGGAAGCAGCCATGATCGAGGACCCGGATCACTGGGGTCCCTTCGGGGCGAAGGGCGTCGGCGAGCCACCGACGATCTCATCCACCCCCGCCATCGTCGCCGCCATTCGTGCCGCCACCGGCGCCGCCCTCACCCGGGTGCCGGTGAGGGCAGAAGACATCGCGAGCCAGTGGTCAGTGGCCAGCGACCAGTGAGGAGACGCGTAACGCTCACCGCTCAACGCAGGAGGTGCCTTGCGTTGAGCGTTGAACGTTGAGCGTTGAGCGTGAAGCGTTCACCCATGCAACGGATCGCAATCATCGGCGGAGGCATCGCCGGGGCTTCGGCGGCGTACGAGATGGCGGGACGGGCGGAGGTCGTGCTCCTCGAGGGTGAGGCCGTGTGCGGGCACCACACCACCGGTCGATCGGCCGCCCTCTACACCGAGTGCTACGGCGATCGGGTGATCCGGGCGCTCGCCGGCGCCGGGCGACCGCTATTGGAGAACCCGCCGGATCGCTTCACCGAGGTACCACTGGTCACGCCGATGCCGATGATCCTGGTCGGCACCCACGACCAGCGGGACCACCTAGACCGGGACCTCGCCGAGTACCGGACGATGGTCCCGACGGTGCGGGCGCTGACCGGTGCGGAAGTCGTGGCGCTCTGCCCTGCGATGGACGGCAATGTCATCGTCGGCGGGATCTACGAGCCGGAGGCACGCAGCATCGACGTCCACGCCCTCCATTCGGGCTTCCTGCGAGGGGCACGGAACCGGGGTGCCGGGATCCGGGTCTCGGCGGTTGTCACGGCGATCGATCGGACACTCCGGGGATGGGAGATCGCCACGGCAGCAGGAGACACGATCACCGCCGACGTAGTCGTGAACGCGGCTGGCGCCTGGTGCGACGAAGTGGCCCGACTCGCCGGAGTGGAGCCGATTGGTCTGCAGCCACTCCGACGAACCGTATTCACCTTCCGCCCGCCAGGTGGACTCGCTCACCGGTCGTGGCCGATGATCCTCGACGTCGGCGAGCGGTACTACTTCCGACCCGAGGGGGACCGCCTCCTCGGTTCCCCGGGCGACGAGACCCCGATGGACGCCTGTGATGTCCGCCACGACGAAGTCGATGTGGCCATCGGCATCGAACGCATCGAAGCGGTGACCACCCTGGCCATCCGGTCGATCGACAGCGCCTGGGCAGGACTCCGCTCGTTCGTCGCCGACCGGCGCCCCGTCAACGGCTGGGACACTGCCTCCCCGGGCTTCTACTGGTTGGCGGGTCAGGGCGGCTCGGGCATCAAGACCTCACCGGCGATGGCTCGGCTCGCCGCCGGGCTGATCCTCGACGGTGTGCCGCCAATCGATCTCGTGGAGCGGGGGATCACCGAGGCTGCCCTCTCCCCCGCCCGGCTGAGTTCGACGGGCGAGTGACCAACGGGGGTAATCTCGGCTCGGCTGCAGCCGCGCCGAGATCTACATAGGAGCCCAGGTGACGCCAGCCAGCGAAGGGGAGGGGATCAACCCGCATCCCGAGAGCCTCATGTCCACTCACGGGTACCGACCTGAGTGGTCGCAGGGATCGTCGGTTCCGCCGATCTTCCAGACCTCGACTTTCGTGTTCTCGTCGGCAGCGGAAGGCAAGCGCTGCTTCGAGCTCGCCTACGGCCTCAGCGACGCGGAACCCGGCGAGGATCCCCACCTCATCTATTCCCGGCTCAACAACCCGAACCTCGAGATCGCAGAGGGACGACTCGCCCTCTGGGACGGCGCCGAAGCCACCGCACTGTTCTCCAGCGGCATGGCGGCCATCACGACGACCCTGTGGACGCTGCTGCGTCCAGGAGACTGCGTGGCGGTGAGCAGCCCCATCTACGGCGGCACCCATCACTTCGTCGAAACGGTGCTGCCCGCCTTCGGCGTTGAGCCGGTCCGATTCGCCCCCGACACCGACGCCGACACCCTGACCGACCTGATCACCGCCACAGGGCGGCCACTCGGGATGATCCTGCTGGAGTCCCCGGCGAATCCGACCAACGATCTGTTCGACATCGAGATGTGCGCCTCGGTAGCGGCCCGGCTTTCCACACCGGATCGGCGCGTCCCGGTTGCCGTCGACAACACGTTCCTCGGCCCCGTGTTCCAAAGACCCCTGGATCACGGCGCTGACCTGGTCATCTACTCGGCCACCAAGTACCTCGGCGGCCACGGCGACCTGATCGCCGGAGCGGTCTCCGGGGACCGAGAATTGCTCGGCGAGATCAGGGCGATGCGAATCTTCGCCGGCAATATGGCCGACCCGTTCACCGCATGGCTCCTGCTACGCAGCCTGCCCACGCTCAGGATGCGCATGGAGCACCAGGCGACCAACGCCCGTCGCGTTGCCGACTTCCTGCGGGGCCACCCCCGGGTGCGCAGCGTCAACTACCTGGGACACCTGGACCCGGGTGACCCGCGGCACGACCTCTACAAGCGCCAATGCCTGGGCGCCGGGGGGATGATCTCGTTCGAGGTGGACGGTGGAGAGGCGGAGGCGTACCGATTCCTCGATGCGCTGCGCCTGTTCAAACTGGCGGTCAGCCTCGGATCGGTCGACTCCCTCGCCGAACATCCCTGCACCATGACCCACTGCGAAGCGGGCAAGGAAGCGAACGCCCGCATCGGCATCACCGAATCGATGGTGCGAATGAGCGTCGGCGTCGAGCACCCGGACGATCTGATCGCGGACCTGAGGCAGGCGTTGGACGCGTAGCCCGACCCGGGCGATCTGATAGCGGATCTGGGGCAGGCCTATACGCGTAACGCTCAACGCTCAACGCAAGACGTCGGCCGCGGCTTTGCGTTGAGCGTTGAGCGTTGAGCGTCCGCCGCGGCGCCTACCCTCCACACCCTCATGCGCGTCACCGTTTGTGAACTCCCGGGCGATCCGGATCGGCTCGAGGAGGGCTGGGCCGGTCTCGTCTCTCATGTGACCGCTGAAGGCAGCGATCTGGTGGTACTCCCCGAGATGCCCTTCTCTCGCTGGCTGGCTGCCACGAAGGACGTGGAACCGGCGGAGTGGGACGCTGCAGCCGCCGCCCATGCGGCCTGGGTGGGTCGGTTCGGCGAGTTGGGCGGAGCCGCCATCGCCAGCTCGAGTCCGGTAGTGCGCTACGGCAAGCGGCTCAACGAGGCTTTCGTGTGGGATGACGGGGACTACCGGATCGCCCACGACAAGTACTACCTCCCCGATGAGGACTTCTACTGGGAGGCGACCTGGTACGAGCGAGGGGACGGCAGCTTCGATGTCATCGACGCCGCCGGAGAAACCGCCGGGTTCCTCGTGTGCTCGGAACTGTGGTTCCCCGACCGAGCCCGCGCCTATGGCCGGGCTGGCGCGTCGATCATCGCCGCGCCGAGAGCAACCCCGTGGTCCAGCCGGGAGCGATGGCTGGTGGCCGGTCGCCATGTCGCCATCAGCGCCGGCGCCTTCTGCCTGTCGTCCAATCGGAGCGGAGACGATCCGAGTGGTCTCACGTGGGCTGGTCTCGGCTGGGTGATCGACCCGGAGGGCGTTGTCCTCGCCGAGACCTCCGCGGATCAGCCCTATGTGACCGTCGACATCGACCCGGCACTCGCTTCAGCGGCCCGATCCACCTACCCCCGCTACATCCCGGAGTAGGGGTACCGGATCGCCGGCCGTAGCCTGTCCGGGATGAGACACTTCACGGGCCTCGTCGCTTGCGCCGCCGCGGCGGTCGCCATCGCCGCCTGCACGGCCGAGCCGACATCGAGCGACAGCACGACGACCACCCTCCTCCCGACAACGACCGTGCCGACCACCACCACGGTGCCAGACGACCCGCCGACGACAACCACCGAGCCAATCAGTGGTCCCCTTGACGACATAACGATCCAGCTCGAAACCGTGGGCACTGGCTTTCAACAACCCATCCTCACGCTCGGAAGAGAGGGCGACGATCACCTCTTCGTCGTTGATCAGGGCGGCCGGATCCTTGCCATCCACTGGCTCGGACCGGGTCACGGGACCACCTTCCCGTACTTTTCCGTTCTCGACCTCTCGTCGCAGGTCGTCTTCTCCGGCGAGCGCGGCCTGCTCGGAGCCGCCTTTCATCCCGACGATCCCACCCGTCTCTTCGTCCACTACAGCCGCGTCGGCGACGGCGCCACCGTGGTCGAGGAGTATCGGGTGCCGGTCCCATTCTTCCCTACGGCTGCCGAGGACCTCAACCAGCTGACCAAGACCCTGCTGGTGATCCCCCAACCGGCGCGCAACCACAACGGCGGCTCGATCGAGTTCGGCCCCGACGGCTTTCTGTACATCGCCCTCGGTGACGGCGGCGGTGGCGGTGACCCGTTCCGTACCGGTCAGAATGCGGGAGCCCTGCTCGGGTCCATCCTCCGGATCGACGTCGACGGCGACCCGTACGCCATCCCCGCCGACAACCCGTTCGCAGACGGCAGCGCAGGGGCCCCGGAAGTCTGGGCCTACGGGCTGCGCAACCCGTGGCGGATCTCCTTCGACGGCGACGACCTGTGGGTGGGCGACGTCGGCCAGGGCGACTGGGAGGAGATCAACCGGGTCTCGTTCAGCGATGCCTTCGGGGCCAATTTCGGGTGGTCGGTGATGGAGGGGACCCACTGCTTCGGGGGACCGGCATCGCTGTGCGACGACAACGACTTCATCACCCCCGTGTTCGAGTACACGATCCGCGGCGTGTCTCGGTGCGCCGTCATAGGCGGGTACGTCTACCGCGGCGCCGCCTTCCCCGATCTCACCGGTGTGTACCTGTACGCCGACTACTGCACCGGGGAACTGTTCGGCCTGAGGCTCGACGACAACGGAACCGTCGTAGAACAGGGCACGCTCATCCAGATCGACGAACAAATTACCTCGCTCGGAACGGATGCGGCCGGGGAACTGTTCGTCCTCACCAGCGGCGGAACTGTGTACCTGGTGACTGCCACCGCGCCCTAGCGCGAGCCACAGACCTCACAGTCGGGCATGCGCTCGTACGCCAGGATCGTGCTCTCCTGAGCCAGCCCGTCGTAGACCAGCACCCGCCCCACCAGCGGCTCGCCCACCCCGAGCAGCAGTTTGAGCACCTCGGTGGCCTGTATCGCCCCGACGACACCCACGACCGGCCCGGAGACGCCGGCGTCGGCGCACACCGGCTCCCCGGCACCCGAGGCATCGGGGAACAGGCAGCAGTAGCAGGGGCCGTCCGGCGGGGAGAACACGGTCACCCGGCCCTCCCAGCGATACACCGAGCCGTGCACCAGCGGCACCCCTCGAGACACCGACGCCGCGTTGAGGGCCAGGCGGGCGGCCGGATCGTCGGTGGCGTCGACCACTACATCCCAGCCGGCGACGAGGTCGCCGGCGTTCTCATCGGTGAGTCGTCCCTGGTACCCCTCGACCCGGACGTCCGGGTTCAGATCCGAGACCGCCATCGCCGCCGAACGAACCTTCGACATGCCCACCCGAGGGGTGGTGTGAGCCACCTGCCGATGAAGGTTGGTGACTTCCACGGCGTCGTCGTCGACGATGCCCAGCGTGCCCACGCCGGCACCGGCGAGGTAGAGGACCACCGGAGAACCCAGTCCACCGGCACCGACGACGAGCACCCGGGCGGAGGCGAGGCGCTGCTGGCCGTCCTCGCCGACACCGGGCAGGATCACCTGGCGGGCATACCGCCCGTCGGACTCCGTCGTCGCGGGTGCGATGGGATGCCCCTCTGCCCCCCAGGCCACGATCCCACCGGCCATGGAGGCGATGTCCGTGTACCCCTGCTCGCCGAGCCACTTGGTCACGAAGAGTGACCGCTTGCCGGTGGCGCAGTAGACGACGATCTGCCGGTCCAGGTCGGGAGCCACCTCGCTCATTCGGGCGGGAACCTGATCCTGTGGCACCAGCACCGCACCGGGGATCACCCCGGTGGCGAACTCGAACGGCTCCCGGATGTCGAGCAGGAGCGCTCCCGACCCGGATGCCTGCGCCGGGGTCACCTCGGCGCCGCTGGCCCGGAGGCCTTCGAGGATGTCTTGGGGATCCACGCCGCGAGCGTACCGTGCGCTCAGACCTGCACCTCGTCGGCGGCATCGTCGGCGATCCGCCAGCCCCGAACCTCGGGTGTCCTCGCCCCCAGCCCGACGATCACGTGGATCCACTCGTGGTCGGTCGGCGCCCTGAGATCGATCGGCGACGGAGTCGCCGGGCCCCGCGGGTGCGAGTGGTACACGCCGCCGATCCTCCACCCCCGAGACTCGGCGTCGACGATGGCGGCGTGATGGTCGTCGGGATCGAGGGTGAAGGCGGTCGCCGGGGTCTCCGCTGCATTTCGAGTCGGGTAGGCGCGAACCATTCTGCCCACACCGTCCATGGCGATGAGTCCACAGGCCTCCAGCGGAGCGTCGGCGAGGGCGTGGGCGAGGAGCTGGCGCCGCCACGGCGCCGGATCCGTCACGGCCGGATCACGGTGCGAATGTCGTCGCCGAACCGCTCCAGCTCGTCGAGTGCCGCGTTGACCGCGCCCGCCTCGAGCGGCACCGACGCGGTCACCGCACCGGTCAGGTCGAGCGTCCCCGCCGCCGCCATGTCGAGCAGTTCGGCGATCTCGGCCTCGAGGTGATCGGAGGCTCCCACGATCTCGGCCTCCCTGAGTACCAGGTCGCGGAACGGGTCCACACCGAACTCGCGATGGGTGATGCCGACGGCGACCGCCCGACCGAACCGGGCCAGCGAACCCACGGCGCGGCGCATCACTTCGGCGTCGCCGACCAGTTCGAGGGCGACGTCCACGCCGCCACCGGTCGCCTCCCGGATCTGCCCGACGGGGTCCTCGGTGGCGTCGACCGGGATGGCGCCGAGTTCCGCGGCGTGGCGGAGCTTGGTCGGGTTGATGTCAACCGCGTAGATCTCGGCGGCGCCGAGGGCCGATGCCAGGAGGATCGCCGAGGTGCCCAGCCCACCGGCGCCGAAGACCGCCACCCGGTCCCCCGGCCCCAATCGACCCTTGCGCAGGGCGTGGAGACTGGTGGCGGTCGAGCACATCATGATCGCGGCGATCTCGGTCGCCACCCCGTCGGGAACGACATGAGCGTTCCTCGCAGGAATGACGACGAAGTCGGCGTATCCGCCGGGGCGATCGAGTCCGACCATCGCTCCGGTCTCACAGAACTGTTCCGCGCCGCGGACACACCATTCGCACCGGCCGCAAGAGACCAGGTAGTGCAGGCACACCCGTCGGCCTTCGAGGTCCTCGTCGACGCCGGAGCCGACTGCGACCACCCGCCCGGCGACCTCGTGGCCCGGGATGAGGGGAAGGCCCGGCACGGCACGGGTACCGGCCCGGTAATGCACGTCCGATCGACAGATCCCGGTCGCCTCGACGGCGATCACCACGTCATCGTCAGAAGGCGTCGGATCGGGGAGGTCGGCCCCGACGAGGGGACTGCCGAGCGCTTCGATCTGCAGGGCACGCACGCCCGCAGCCTAGGAATCCGCTCGGTCGGCGTTCAGACGGCCGGGTTGGGCGGGTCGAGCTTGAGCGTGTAGCCCTTCACGAGCAGGCCGAGCGAAGCGAGGGCGGTCATCCGCGGCGCCAGGATGACACCGGCCAGCGCCGCACCAGCGACGTGGATGAGGCGCAGATGCAGGAAAGGCTGGCCCTTGGTGCTCCGCACCGTGAGCGTCCGGCCCGACAGGCCCGAGAAGAAGCTTGAGATATTGTCGTTCACGAGCCGAAGGCTAGCCGGGGTCGGAGTACTACCGGCGCTCGACCAGCAGGCTGGCCACGAAGACCGTCTGCGCGGCCAGGGCGATCACGCCGGCGACGGCGAGACCCACCGATGCCGAGATGGTGACGGTGACCGGGATGATGGCGCCGATCACCCAGGCGAGCTGAAACAGGGTCTCCGAGCGGGTGAAGGCAGCCCCCCGCCTGTCCGGGTGCACCTTCGCCTGGAGCAGTCCGTCGAAGGCGAACTTGGCTGTACCCCAGGCCAATCCGGCTGCCCCGGCGAGGGCGGCGGCGGCAGGCAACCCGAAGAACTGACCGGCGATGAATGCTGCTGCCGCCTCGATGGCCAGGGCGGCCACCACCATCGGCTCCTCGTGGAGGAACCGCTCGAGCAGCGGACTCAGCGCAGATGCGAGCCCGTAGCCGAGGCCGGCAGCGGCGATGAGCGCTCCAAAGTCGAGGAGACCGGCCTCGGCGTCGCGGAAAGCGAAGGCGAGGAGCAGGATGAGAAAGCCGTTGAGCAACCGCACCACCGCGGTCGCCAGACGGGACAGGCGAAGGGACCGCGGCGGCGTCGCCGGGAACAGGTCATCGAGCGCCTCCCCCTCGGCGACATCTGGCCGCCGGGGGTTTGGCAGTCCGAGGCTGAGATAGGCGGACAGCCCGAAGAAGAAGGCAGCCAGCAGCAGCCCCAATGCCGGGTCGATGCGCACCACGGCAGCACCGATCGGGAGGATGAGGGCCCCCGAGTAGATGGCCACCCGCGCCAGGAACGCATTGGCGCTCACCAGGGCGATCGGCTGGGCGAGGGCCACCGGGAGCAGGCTCGCCTTGCCGATCCCGAACAGCCGGGAGAACACGAGCATGGCGAACGCCAGGGGGAAGAGCCAGAGGGTGGTGAGTCCCATCATCATGACGACGGCGACCACCGACCGCAAGGAGGCCGACAGGGTCATCGTTGCTCGGTAGACCCCGGGAAACCGGGAGAACACCCCACCGAGCACCGGGGCGACGATGGCGAACGGGGCAATGGTCAGCCCCAGGTAGAGGGCAACACTCGCTCGAGCCTCACTCGATGGGACGCCGAAGAAGAGCGTGCTCGCCAGGGCCAGAGCCACCAGGGTGTCCCCCGCCGCGTTGGCCGACCACGACAGGGCCAACTGCTTGAACGCCGGACCGTTCCGGCTGAACGAAGCGTCGACCCGCAGCATCGCAGCCCGAGCCGTCCGCCGGGCTGCACCGGGCAGCGGACGGCGGGGAATCGGCTCGCTCATGCCGCGGAGGTTACAAGAGGAGCCAAGAACGCCGAACGCTCAACGCTGAACGCAAGAACAACAGATCGGGAGCCGAGCGTTGAGCGTTGAGCGTTGAGCGTTCTACAGCACCGCTGCGGCGAGCTCGGCGAGGGGGCTGCGCACGGTCTTCTCGAGGGTGACATGGCCGAACATGTCGTGGCCCTTCATCTTCTCGATGAGGGCGGCGGCGCCTCCGAACGGGGAGACATACGGATTGTCCACCTGACCGAAGTCGCCGCACAGCACCACCTTGGCGTCTGGTCCGATGCGGGTGAGGATCACCTTGAGCGTCGACAGCTCCAGGTTCTGCGCCTCGTCGATGACCACAAACTCCCCGGTGATCGACCGACCCCGGAGATAGGTGATGGCCGCCATCTCGAGGGCGTCGCGCTCGATCAACTCCTCCAGCGCCGACCGCGCCGCCAGCGGTCCGCCGTCGGAGAACAGGGCGAACAGGTTGTCGTGAACCGCCGCCATCCACGGTGCCAGCTTCTCGTCGAGATCACCGGGGAGGTACCCCACCTCCTGACGCCCCACCGCGATCAACGGGCGATAGACCGACACCTTCCGATAGCGACCCGCTTCAAGCACCTGCTCGAGACCGGCGGCGAGGGCGAGGAACGTCTTGCCGGTCCCCGGCGGCCCCATGATGGAGACGGCAGGGATCGACGGGTTGAGGAGCAGTTCCATGGCGAACGCCTGTCGCACGTTCTTCGACTCCACCCCGAACACCCGCCGGTTGCCGGGTACCCGCACGGCCACCGGGCCGTGATCGATGTCGATCACCTGCCCCAGCGCCGACTGAGAACCCGGCCCGCGCAGCACGACGAACTGGTTGACGATCAGGTCGTCGTGGCCGTCGAGGGTGACCTTCCCCTCGGAGTAGAGGCGGTCGACGGTGTCGGCGTCACAGGTGATGTCCACCACGCCCGAATACGACTCGTCGACCGCCACCGTGTCGGCCCGATAGTCCTGGACTTCCAGGCCCAACTGGGCCCCCTTGATCCTCAGGGCGGCGTCCTTGGTCACCAGCACCGCCGCACTCCCCCCATCGCACAGCTCTAGGCAGGTCGACAGGATGCGGTGATCCGGTGTCGACGGATCGAACACCTCTGGCAGTCGCGGCGAGTGGATACCGTTGATCTCGATCCGAAGGGTCCCGCCCCCGGGCAAGGGGGCCGGTTTCGACAGCCCCCCGGGTAGCGAGGCGCCGTACTCCTCGAGCAGCCTGATGGAGCGACGGGCGTTGGTCCCGACCTCGTCCATCAGCGTCTTCTTGCGGTCCAGTTCCTCGATCACCACGAGTGGCAGCACCACGTCGTGCTCTTCGAAACGGAGGAGTGCCGTCGGATCGGCGAGGAGTACGCAGGTGTCGAGGAGGTATGTGCGTCGCTCGCCGGTGACCACCACGTACGCAAGGCTGGCCGGTGAGCCACCGAAGGTCAAGGACCGAGACAACGCCTAACGCCCAACGCTCAACGCAAGACGCGCTCCGGCGTTGAGCGTTGAGCGTTGAGCTCTCCCCCGGAGTCCCCTGAACCTGACTCTCTACCCGCTACTCCGGTAGCGTCTCTTCATGCGTGTAGCCGTCATCGGTGCCGGGTCGTGGGGGACGACCGTCGCCATCCTCGCCGCCCCCTCGGCGGAGGTGCGCCTGTGGGCGCGGCGACCCGACCTCGCCGAGGCGATCAATGCGGAACGCGCCAACCCGGACTACCTCGAGGGTGAACGGCTCCCCGAAGCCGTGACCGCCACCTCCGATCTCGCCACGGCGCTCGATGGAGCCGACATCGTCGTAATGGCCGTACCTTCACACGGTTTCCGTGCCGTACTCGAGGAGGCAGCCCCGTTCATCGCCGCTGATGCGCCCATCGTGAGCCTCACCAAGGGCATCGAAGCCGACACCCTGATGCGGATGACCGAGGTGGTCGCCGACGTTCTCGACCACGACCCGACGCGGGTCGGGGTGCTCACCGGACCGAATCTCGCCGACGAGATCGTCGCCGGTCAGCCCGCGCTCGCCGTCGTGGCCTTTACCGACCTCGCCGTGGCCACCGAGGTCCAGTCGCTCTTCATGGGGCCGCGGTTCCGTGTGTACACCAACCCCGACGTCGTCGGTGCCGAGTCGGCCGGGGCGCTCAAGAACGTGATGGCGATCGCCGCCGGCATGGCCCATGGCCTGGGCTACGGGGACAACTCAAAGGCGGCGCTGGTGACCAGGGCTCTCGCCGAGCTCACCCGGCTCGGAGTCGTGCTCGGCGGCCAGCCTCTCACCTTCGCCGGGCTCGCCGGGATGGGCGACCTCGTCGCCACCTGCTTCAGCGACCGCAGCCGCAACCGACGCGTTGGCGTCGGCCTCGGCAAGGGACGAACCCTCGAGGAGATCATCGCCGAGATGCACATGGTCGCCGAGGGTGTGCGCACCACGGAAGCGGTCCTGGCCCTGGCCGAATGCCACGGCGTCGAGATGCCGATCGCCGAGACGGTCGGCCGCGTCCTCTATCAGGGAGAGAAGCCCGCCGACCTGGTCCACGGCCTGATGACCCGAGAACCCCGCGCCGAGATGCATGGGATCGCCTGAGCTCGGCCGTTCTGCCGGGCAGTACCAAGTACCAAGAGCCCTAGCGGATCGGTGTAGCGAGGAACCCTTTCTCCCCCCGAAGGGGGGAGTCCCGCAGGGAGCGCAGCGACCGGCGGGGAGGGGGGAGGGCCAACGCTACGCAGGCCTCGCGACGCGTCTGGCCTCCCCCTCCGTCATCGGCCTTCGGCCGCTGCCACCTCCCCCTACAGGGGAGGGAACCGCGTGACGAGGTCCCTTTGCGGTCCCTCCCCCCTAAGGGGGGAGTACCGCCGGGAGCGAAGCGAGCGGCGGGGAGGGGGGAGGGCGAACGCTACGCAGGCCTCGCGACGGGTCTGGCCTCCCCCTCCGTCATCGGCCTTCGGCCGCTGCCAC
>JBBDWO010000014.1:0-92921 GCA_040902765.1 Acidimicrobiia bacterium
GCCTCCCCCTCCGTCATCGGCCTTCGGCCGCTGCCACCTCCCCCTTCGGGGGAGGAGAGTCAGAAGGGCCGCCACCACCCCGCGGGCCACTGACCACTGACCACTGGTAACCGGCAACCGGCGACTAGCTTCTCCCCCATGGACCTCAAGACCCCGCTTCCCGATCTCGGACGCGTCGGGGTGTTCTCGTGGGAGACCGTCACCCGACCGGCGGCCGAGGTCAGAGCGGGTCTCCGTCGGGTCGAAGAACTTGGATACGGGGCGGTGTGGTTCCCCGAGAGCCGGGGTCGAGAGGCGCTCACTGCCGCCTCACTGGCACTTGAGGCAACCGAGACCATCGTCGTCGCCACGGGCATCGCGAGCATCTGGGCGCGTGACCCGATGGCGACCGCCTTCGGCGCGTACGGGCTAGCCGAGGCGCATCCGGGCCGTTTCGTCCTCGGCCTCGGCGTCAGCCATGCCCCCTCGGTTCAGCGACGCGGCGGCGACTACACCTCCCCGCTCCTACGCATGGAGGCGTACCTCGACTCGGTAGAAAAGGTGAGCAACCCGCTCAAGGACGGACCCACCCCGCCGGTGGTGCTCGCCGCCCTCGGCCCGAAGATGCTCGCTCTCGCCGCCGAGCGAACCGCAGGCGCCCACCCGTACTTCGCGCCCGTGGAGCACACCGCGGCGGCTCGCCGGGTCATCGAAGAGGCCTTTCTCGCCCCCGAGCAGGCGGTCGTGCTCGAGACCGATCCGGACGTCGCCAGACGCATCGCCCGAGATCACACCACGGGCTACCTCGGCCTGGACAACTACCGGAACAACCTGTTGCGACTGGGGTGGACCGAAGACCAGCTGGCCGATGGAGGCTCCGACGAGGCCGTGGACGCGATCGTGGC
This sequence comes from Acidimicrobiia bacterium, assembly GCA_040902765.1. NCBI lineage: Bacteria > Bacillati > Actinomycetota > Acidimicrobiia > Acidimicrobiia bacterium. The sequence continues at coordinate 885 of JBBDWO010000014.1, forward strand.
CTGGGGTGATGCTTCTCGCATCGCCGACCGTGTCGAGGAGCACTTCGCCGCCGGAGCCGACCACGTCTCGCTCCTCGTGCTCAACGAGAGAGACGGCTTCCCCCTGGACGATCTGGAGACCCTGGCGAGCGAGATGCTCTAGGCGCGATTCGCAATTCGCAATTCGCCCCGATGAAACCCGGTTCTGGCTGGCCACTGGTAGCCGGTAGCCGGTAGCTGCGCCCGAAGGCGCTACCGCCTCTTACGGCGCATCCCCCGGCGTGACAGGGCCACGTCGTCGCCCATGCGCATGTCGACCGCCTCCGGCTCGAACCCGGCCAGGTCGGCGAGCCGCGGATCGTTGGAGAACATCTTGACGATCTCCTGATGGAGGCCGGAGGCCCGCTGTATGCGCTTGACCTCCTCGACCTGATCCCACTCCACCAGCGTCACCACCAGGCCACTCTCGCCGGCTCGGGCAGTCCTGCCCGAGCGGTGAATGAAGCTCTTGTAGTCCTGGGGCGGGTCGTAGTGGATCACCACATCGATGTCGTCGACGTGCAGCCCGCGAGCCGCCACGTTGGTGGCCACCACCACGGGGCGCTTCCCCGAAGCGAGGTCGTCGAGGGTCCGCTCGCGCAGCGACTGGCGCAGGTCGCCGTGGATCGCCGCCGCCCGGACGCCCTCCTTCTGGAGCGCCTCGGCGACCCGGTCGGCTCCGCGCTTGGTCGACACGAAGACCAGGGAACGCGACACCGAGGCCGTGATGGCGGCGACCAACTTCGGCTTGTCCATGTGGTGCACCAGGATGAACCGGTGATCCTGGGTGTCGATGATGTCCGAGGTCTGCTCCACCTCGTACCGGACCGGATCCTCGAGGTAGCGCTGCACCAGGCTCTGTACTTCCCCGTCGAGGGTGGCCGAGAACAGCATCGTCTGGCCCACGTTCGGAGCCTCCCGCATGACGCGATGCACCTGCGGGAGGAACCCCATGTCGGCCATCTGATCGGCCTCGTCGATGACGACGGTCGCCAGATCCACGAGGTCGACCTTCTTGCGCTCGATGAGGTCGATGAGCCGCCCTGGCGTGGCGACCACGATGTCGACGCCCCTGGCGATGCGGCTGATCTGAGCCTCGATGGGGACGCCGCCGTAGACGGCCATGATGCCCAGCCCGCGGGCCGCCGCCATCGGCTCGATCTCCTCAGCCACCTGGCTGCACAGCTCACGGGTGGGGACGAGGACGAGGGCACGAGGACGCCCGCGATCAGCGGGCGCGGTGCGCTCCACGAGCGGAATGCCGAAGGCGATGGTCTTGCCGGATCCGGTCTGGGCCCGACCGCACACATCACGGCCGGCGAGTCCGTCCGGAATCGTCAGCGTTTGAATCGGAAACGGGTCGGTGATGCCGCGAGCGGTCAGCGAGGCCACGACGGCATCGGAGACTCCCAGGTCGGCGAAGGGCGAGCGGATTTCCGTATCCGCGGTGGAGGATTCCATGGTGAGGTGTGCTCTTTTCGTTCGAAATGGCCGGCCCCGGAGCGCGACTCGAACGAGAGAACGAGCGGTCGAGGCCCGGCGTCCACGCCCTGTGCGTGCAGACACCGAGAACCATGGTAACAGCCGGAGGTCGCTCCACCGCCCTGTTCGCCGCGCTCGAGGGCCAGGGCCGGCCCGAGACGCAGGCGGCGGCACGCGCCGCGCTCGAATGGGTCCGATCGGTCGGGGCTCTTCAGCTGGAGCGGGCGTGGTCACGCGGCCTGCCCATTTCGAATGAGGCGCGCGAGACGGGCTGGGCCACTTTTTACCTCTCATTCGGATCCTGCTATCTTCCGATCCTGCGACGATGACCTTGAGCACACCCATGCGGCGACACCTCGTCACAATCACCACGGTGGCGTTCGCGCTCGGGCTCTGGCCGATGGCCGGGTTCGCCGCCGAGGTCGTCCCGAACCCGTTCCCGCATCTTTCAACCGGTGCCGAGGGTCCCGATGTAGCCCGACTGCAGGAGGACCTGGCCGAGGCCGGCTTCTACAACCACGACATCGACGGGGTGTATGACGAGCGAACCGCGTCGGCCGTGGTGGCGTTTCACAAGTACCTGCGAGTGAAGCGCACCGACGAGTTCTCCACGATCGACTGGCATCTGCTCAACAACCTGCCGACCGCCGGTCTACCTGCCCGCCCTGGGGCCACCGAGTACGTGGAGGTGGACCTCTCGCGCCAGTTGCTCTTCGTGGTCCGTGACGGTGAGGTCGCAGGGATCCTCCCGGTCTCCACGGGAGGCGGACACACCTACTGGAGCGTACGCAACGGACGGCATTCGCGGGCATCCACCCCGATAGGTGACTTTGCGCTCCGCTGGCGTCAGACCGGCTGGGTCTGCGATCGGACGACCGGCTGGTGCGTCTACAAGTACTGGGCGTTCAGCGACTTCTACGGGATCCATGGGTATCGGTCGGTCCCGACGGAACCGGCATCCCACGGCTGCGTGCGGCTCAACCTGTGGGACGCCGACTGGATCGAAGACAAGCTGTCCATCGGCATGGCGGTCCACATCTGGGACCGGCTCCCCGCTCCGAAGGAACCTCCGGATGAGCCTCGGGTGTCCCGTGCGTTCGCGGACATGATCGGCTAGCCACGGGCCTGTCGGTACGCTGACCGGCGCCCATGCGCGCCGTATCGCCCCGAGCCGTTGCCTTCGCCATCGCCCTCACGCTGGGGGTGCAGGCGTGCAGCGACCAGCCGACCGTGACCACACCGGCTCGACCATCCGATACCGGCGACCCGCTCCGACCTTGCACGACGACGATCCTGCAGCCGGCGGCCGACCCCGCCACCGCACCTTCGGTCATGTCGCTCGCCTCCGGCGCGAGCGCACAGGTATCGGCGAGCATCGCCCAGGCAACGTTCCGCTGTGCCCGCGACGTGGTGGTTGCTCCCCAGGCGGACCCTGTCCTCGCCGCGCTCGGTGGGAGGCTGGCGGCTCACCTCGGCGCACCGCTCCTCCTGGTGGGCGACCGGGGCACCGGGGCCACCGAGTACGAGGTCGACCGGCTCGGTCCGGAGCGACTGTGGGAGTTCGGCATACTGGGGGTCACCGTTCCCGAATTCACCGAGACCATCACCGTGGAGGGTGATGTCGGCGCCGTGGCCGATCGGGTCAATAGAGAAATCGGGGCCGGCGGCGACCTCGTTCCGCTCCCCTCCGACCCCGCCGGGGCCGCCAGGGCGCTCGCCGAGGCGATCGGCCAGGACCGTGGCCTGGACCCGAGAGGGGAGGGCGACCCAACGGCCGAAGACGTCCTCAGCGCCGGCCCGGCGGTGTCGGGCTGGGTGTGGTTGGTGGACCACGACGACGCCGCGGTGCACATGGCGGCCATGGCGGCGGCGGCCAACACGGACGGGCTCATGGCCACGGTCGAGGGCTTCGACCTGCGGGCCAACCCCGAGGTGGGGAGGCTGCTGGGGCTCAGCACCGGGGCGATCACGGTTCACACCGTCGGCGTCACCGAGGACGCCCGGTGGCAGCTGCCGATCATCATGTCGGGCCAGGAGCTGCCCGGAGGCGGCTACCTGCTCGAAGACCGCCGTCTGGTTGCCCTGTATGGGAACCCGCTGACCAGCCAGCTCGGGATCCTCGGACGACAGAGCCTCGAAGAAACCATCGGACTGGCCCGGGAGTACGCCGCACCGTATGGGGAGGACGGGGTGATGGTGATCCCCACGTTCGAGATCATCGCCACGGTCGCTGCAGCCAACGCCGGCGCCGATGGCAACTACTCGAACGAGATGCCGATCGACTTGATCCGACCGTGGGTCGAAACGGCACGCCGCGAGGGTTTCTACGTTGTCCTCGACCTGCAGTCCGGGCGTAGCCACTTTCTCGATCAGGCCCGGCTCTACGAAGAGCTGCTTCTCGAGCCACATGTGGGTCTCGCCCTCGACCCGGAGTGGCGACTCGCCCCCGACCAGGTCCATCTCCGCCAGATCGGGCGCGTCGGGGCTGCCGAGGTCAACGAGGTCTCCGAGTGGCTCGCCGCCCTGGTGCTCGAACACGACCTGCCACAGAAGCTGTTCCTCGTGCACCAGTTCCGGTTCACCATGCTCCAGAACCGTGAACTCATCGAGGCACGCCCGGAACTGTGGACGGTGATCCAGATGGACGGTCAGGGCCTCATCTCCGACAAGTACGCCACGTGGAATACGCTCACCGATGGGTGGGAGGATCACCCCTGGGACTGGGGGTGGAAGAACTTCACCATCGAAGACAGTCCGGGACCGATCGCCCCGTCAGAGGTCCTCGAACTGGTGCCGACGCCGGTGTTGGTGAGCTACCAGTAGGCCTCGCGACGCGTCAGCCCTCCCCCTCCGTCATCGGCCTCCGGCCGAGGGGGCCTCGGCCGCCTCCGCGCGGTTCCTCCCCCCGAAGGGGGGAGTACCGCCCTGAGCGAAGCGAACGGCGGGGAGGGGGCCAGGAGTCATTGGGCCTCGCGACGCGTCAGCCCTCCCCCTCCGTCATCGGCCTCCGGCCGATGCCACCTCCCCCTTCAGGGGAGGGGACCGAAAGAGAGGCCGATCGGGGACCGCCTGCCCCTTCCCGCGGTTCCTCCCCCCGAAGGGGGGAGTACCGCCGTGAGCGAAGCGAACGGCGGGGAGGGGGGAGCCCAAGCACTACGTCGCCCCTCGCGACGCGTCAGCCCTCCGCCTCCGTCATCGGCCTCCGGCCGATGCCACCTCCCCCTTCAGGGGAGGAGACCGCAAAGAGGGGCCTATCGCCAGGGGAGCGGCTTACCGTTCCGCAGTGCCTCGATGGCCACTTCAAGCGCGTGGACAGCCACATCGACCTCGAAGATATCCCTGTTGTCGAAACGAGCCACTGCGAAGCCCAAGGCTTCCAGGTAGCGGGTGCGTTCCAACTCGTCCCGGCCATCGTGAGACCCGTCGTCGACCTCGATGACGAGCTTTGGGGCGAAGCAGGCGAAGTCGACGATCCACGGACCCATCGGTACCTGCCGCCGAAACCGGACGCCCAACTGCCCGCGTCGAATCCGGGCCCAGAGGCGAGCCTCGACATTCGTCTGCCTCCGCCGTAGAGCCCTGGCACGCTCGGCGGACATCGGATCACGTGGAGGCCGTGCCATCCGTGCAGGATGGGTGAGCGCAGATGGAGTTACCAGACCCCTCGCGACGCGTCAGCCCTCCCCCTCCGTCATCGGCCTCCGGCCGATGCCACCTCCCCCTTCAGGGGAGGGGACCGCGAGAAAGGGCCATCCCCTTCCGTCATCGGCCTGCTGCCGAGGGGGCCTCGGCCGCCTCCGCGCGGTTCCTCCCCCCGAAGGGGGGAGTACCGCCGTGAGTGAAGCGAACGGCGGGAAGGGGGGAGCCCAAGAACTACGTCACCCCTCGCGACGCGTCAGCCCTCCCCTCCGTTATCGGCCTGCGGCCGAGGGGGCCTCGGCCGCCTCAACGCGGTTCCTCCCCCCGAAGGGGGGGAGTACCGCCGTGAGCGCAGCGAACGGCGGGGAGGGGGAACCCAAGCACTACGTCACCCCTCGCGACGCGGCGGGCCGCAAAAGAGGGGCCTCCGGCGTCGCCTTCAGCCGAGGATCTCCATCGCCCGTCGGTAATGGGCGAACCCCTCGACACGCCGCATGAAGTCGGGCGACCGTCGGAAGCGCTCGGCGATTTCCTGGTGGGTCTCACCGTCGGCTCGAAGCCGGAGCACCCGTCGTTCCATGGCCCGGTTGGCCGTTCGAGGCGGCGGGCCGGTTCTCGGGATCTCCGCCCATTGGAGTACCCGCTCGAGGTGTTCGGGACTCCGCTTGAAACGCCGCGACATCTCGGCGAGGCCGACACCGGCATCGCTCAGGCTCAGCACCCGGCGTGCCAGGGGACTCAGGCGATCGCTCACGGTCGCTCCTCTCGTGGCGTACCGCTCACGATACCCGCCAGCCCCGGAAACCAAACCTCAGCCGGTGGCGCTGGGGGTGCGCAGCCTGCCGGGCCGCCGGTAGGAGCGGTCGGTGATGATCACACCGATCAAGATGAGCGCACCACCGACGACGATGCCCGCCTGGAGCCGCTCGTCGAGCAGCACGATGCCCGAGACGATGGCGAACACCGGAACCACGTATCCAGTGAGGGAGGCATAGGTTGCCGACACCCGCTGGAGCATCCAGTAGTACAGGGCGAAGGCGGCGAAGGTAGACACGAGTCCCAGGTAGGCCATCAAGCTCAGCGCCCGCAGCGTCTGCGCTTTGGGTAGTCCCTCACCGACCAGCCAGATGACGGCGATGACCATGGTGCCGCTGAGGAAGTGAATGCCGCTGGCATCGAGCGTCCGGTACTGGCCGGCGAACCGCTTGGCGTAGACCCCGCCGTAGCTGATGGCGAGCACCGAGATCAGGCCGAGGATGCCGGCGTAGACCGGACGACCGCCCTCGGCGAGGCCGCTGTCCCCCGACAGCATGAGCGCCGCTACCCCGGCGAGCGCCACCACCAGCCCGACCACCCGCACACCAGTGAGTCGCTCGCCTTTGAGGAGGAAGTGGGCCATCACCGCCGTGAGGATCGGGATGAGGGCGGTCATCAGCCCGAGGAACCCCGCCGATGCATACTGGAGGGCGATGTTGGAGAGCACGAACGGCACAGCCATGTTGGTGATGCCCATCGTGAGCCCGACCCGCAGCGCCGCCATAGATCGCGGGATGATCCCGCGGCGCTGAATGACGAGGAACACGACCACCGCCACCGTGGCGATGGCGCCCCGATACACGGCGATGGTGACCGGTGACGCACCCTCGTTGAGCGACGCCCGGGTGGCTACCCCTCCGGTACCCCATCCGAACGAGGCGATGAGGATTGCGAGCCAGATGCGGGCCATCGGCGAGACACTAGGACGGCGACACGGGTCCCCGCCGATCAGACTTCGGTGAGCCTCACCAGCGGAAGCGTCCGGCCAGCCTGTTCCTGATACTTGCCGAATGCCGGGTGGCGTTCGATGATCGGCTCCCAGCGCGACGCTCGCTCCTCACCGTCGAGCACCGTCGCCCGGGCCTCATAGAGTCGCTCCTTACGACGGACCCATACCTTCGGGTCGTCCGCCAGGTTCCGATACCACTCGGGATGATCCGGGGCGCCGCCCTTGGAGCCAATGACCAGGAGGTCGTCCCCATCGAGAAACGACGCCAACGGCACCCGGCGAACGGCGTCCGAGGTTCGTCCGATCGTGTACAGGAGGATGATCGCATCCGCCATCGGATGCTCCACGTCACTGCCGTCGCTAGCGATATACCTCAGGCTCAGCTCCCGATTGCGCTCCTGGGCATCGGTCGCCCTCGATTCGATCTCCTCCAGAAGCACGCTGGTCACCTCCGTGCGGGCCGGCACCCGATCCTAACGCCCAAGGATGGCCGACCCCGACGATGAGCCCCGTCTTCACTCGATCGGATCGAGCCGGAGGATGAGGCCGAATCGCTCGATGACATGGATCTCAGTGCCGCGACAACCGGTCGGGAGCCAGCGTGAAGCGACGCGCTCCGGAGCTGATGGCGGCCCCGATGACCAGGGCGGTACCGGCCATCCCGGCGGCACCCGAGACGAGGGCGAGGCCGTGACGGGTGGCCTGGACCGCAGTGTCGGCATCGTCCGCCCAGAAGAGCCCCACCCACGCCACGGTGGCGATCACATACGCCGTGACCGCGATGGCAGTCACCATCCACAGATAGTTCTCCAGCGAACCGCCGCCGGGTGCCGGCGGCCGACGCGACGTGTCCCTGACCACGACGAACGCGGCCACCAGGGCCGTCCAGAACCCGACGACCAGCCACGACCCGATGACATCACCGGGCCGGTGCCAGCCGGCGGCGATGGTGGCGAAACCGACGGCTAATCCCGCGCTGGCCGCGATCACGGCCAATGCGGGACGCATCCGCCGGGGGACCACCAGCATGAGGGCGATCCCCAGGGACGCGACCGCGGTGGCGTGTCCACTGGGGAACGAGTTCGGGAGCCGATACGCATCGGGGATGAGGTGGGGGCGTTCGAACACGACCAACTTGAGGAACTGGGTGGTCAGATTCGATCCGACGACGAGTACCACGACGGCGACGGCGAGCGTTGTCCGCCCTCTCAAGAAGGCGCCCGCGGCGACGACCACCAGCGCTATCGCCAGTACGGTCACCTCTATCCCACCGAGCAGCGACTCGGCGTCGGTGACCAGGCCGGGGCGAACGCCATCTCGAACCCGAAATCCGGCCTCGTCGAGCCGTTGACCGACCCCGGTTCGCACGTAGAACAGGTAGGCGGCAATGATCGCCACTCCGAAGGCGGCGGCCAGCCACCACAGGGCGCGGGGCTGCGGCGATCGGGGAGACTCGGGCGGCGGCGCTGTCACGAAACCGGACGCTACCAACTCCGCCGGGAACGGCGACGCGGCGTCAGGAGAGCCTCTCCACGAAGGCGAGCACGCGCCTCCAGGCGTCCTCCGACTCGGAAGCGAAAGCCTCCTGCTTGCGATCGAAGAAGGAGTGCGGGGCACCGTCGTACACCACCACCTCGTGGTCGACGCCGGCTCCGGTGAGCGCGACCCGGAAGCGCTCGACCTCGTCCAGGGGAATCCCTGGGTCGTCACCTGCCATGAGGGCGAGCACCGGGCACGCCATCTCGGCCACGCGATCCACCGGCGCCGCCGCTCCGGATGGGCGGATACGGCCGGGATGACCGTAGAAGCCGATCGCTCCGGCGAGACCGTGCCCGTTCGCCGCCTGCTGCCACGCGTTGCCCCCTCCGAGACAGAAGCCGACCACGAAGACCGGCCGCTCCGGGCTCCGTTCCCGCAGGCGGGCGATGGCGGCGGCCGAGTCCTGCCGGAGCCCATCGGCGGTCATCTGCTCGACGTGGGGCATGTACTCGAACCCGTCGTCGCGCGGCCCGGCGCCGGCGGTCCGGCCGAAGTAGTCGACGGCGACGGCATCCATACCGCGCTCGGCGAACCGATCGGCGAGCTCGCGATAGAAGGTGTGCAGCCCGCGCACATCGGGCAACACCAGCATGGCGGGACCGTCGGGCAGCGAGCCGAGGGACTCATGAGCGGTCACCTCGGTACCGTCGTCGGCCACCAGCGTGATGAGGCGGGACTCGATCGACGCCCCGCGAATTGGATCGATGGGGGGCCTGGAGTCGTGTTCGAAGCACATGAAGGGCACCCTACCGGCTCGACATACACAAGGCCCACGCCTCGCATTATCCTCTCCGGCGGCTGGGTCAGGTGATGTCGATGCTCTCGAATCTCGGGAACCCAACCGACAGATGCCCGTCCGAATGGAGGCGGGCCGGGTGCTCGAGAAAGGAACCCGATGAACATCTACGTAGGAAATCTGCCCTACACGACCACGTCTGACGAACTGCGCGAACTCTTTTCCCAGTATGGGCAGGTCGACTCGGCGGGAGTCATCATGGACCGCGACACCGGTCGCTCCAGGGGCTTTGGCTTCGTCGAGATGCCCGATGCCGACGGCACGAAGGCGATCGACGCGTTGAACCAGCCGGGTGCCGAGTTCGGTGGACGCAGCCTCAATGTCAACGAGGCTCGTCCCCGCGCTCGATAGTCCCGGAAACGATTGAAGGCGTGAGAGCGGCGGGCAACCGCCGCTCACTCGCGCTCAGAACACCTATGTAGCGGCCACCCTCCCGCTCTCCTCTGTTTGCGGTCCCCTCCCCTGAAGGGGGAGGGGACCGAAGAGAGGAGCCTTGGCCGTCTCCGCGCGGTTCCTCCCCCCGAAGGGGGGAGTACCGCCGTGAGCGAAGCGAACGGCGGGGAGGGGGGAGCCCGAACACTACGTGACGCCTCGCGACGCGTCGGCCCTCCCCCTCCGTCATCGGCCTCCGGCCGATGCCACCTCCCCCTTCAGGGGAGGGGACCAAAGAGAGGGGCCTCGGTCTCCGCGCGGTCCGCTCAAGAACGGGGGAGGAACCTCCCTCAACCGAGCTTGGTCGGCAGCGACTCCACGATGCGGATCTCTTTGGGGATCTCCGCGGGGTGGAGAAAGCCGGCGGCCCATGCGCGCAGGTCCTCCGGCTCGACACCGTCGGCGAGCACTTCGGCGATCACCCTGCTTCCCCACTCGTCGTCGTGCTCGCCGAACACCCTGGCGGCGGCAACGGCCGGGTGCCCTTCCAGGACGGCCTGCACGCGCTCGGGGTGCACGTTCTCGCCGCCGGTGAGGATCACCGCGTCGGCCCTGCCCCGTACGACGAGCCGGCCGCCAGGGTCCATCTCGCCCAGGTCGTTGGTGACGAACCAACCCCTCGCATCGCCGAGACCTGCGGCGACCATCTCACCGCGAACCGCGATACGGCCGTCGGACTCGATGCGGATCTCGGCGCCGCGGATCGCGGTGCCGGCGGTGCCGAGTTCGTCCTCGAGTCGATCCGGGTGGACGGTGCACACCTGCGAGGCGGTCTCAGTCATCCCGTAGGTCTGGAGGGCGACGATCCCCGAACCGATCGCCTCCCGGAGCAGGCCGGTCGACACCGGACCGCCTCCCACGAGCGCTCGTACCCCCCGGAGCGTGCCCGCACTCATGGCCCGCCGGAGCATCGTCGGTACGACCGAGGCGAACGTCACCGACGACGCCTCGGTGACGCTGGCCGCGAGCACCACCGGTGCACCCCGCTCGGCCTGGCGCCACAGGACCGACAGGCCGCCGACATGGGTGAACGGGAGCACGCCGAGCCATCGATCGTCGGCTTCGTTGCCGAGGCGATCCTTCGAACCGGCCACGGAGGCAGCGACGTTGTTGCCGGTCAAGGTCACCGGGGTCGGTGTGCCTCGCGTGCCGGACGTGAACACGACGACCGTCGCCTCGCCCCCCGGGAGGGCGTCGCGCCCCTCCCGGGGAGGGCGTCGCGAAGCCAGCTGCTCGAGCCCACCATCCGGCGGCGTCCAAAGGCCGCGCACCCCCGCCGAGCGAGCGGCGCGCCGCTGCTGCTCCACCGGCCAACGGGGCTCGATGAGTGCCGGAACTGCACCGGCACGCTGAATACCCCAGAGCGCGGCGATCGTCTCAGGGGACCTGTCGCCGGCCAGCCCCACCGGGGCATTGGCGAGGCCGCTGGCCGCGACCATGCCCGCGACGCCGTCGGCAGCTGCATCGAGCTCACCGTACGTCACGACTGTGGCGCCGACCACGATCGCGGCCGAACCCGGCCGCTTCGCGGCAGCGCTCCGGAGCCAATCCATCGCCGGGACCGTAGCGCCGCCTCGACCGGTGCCCATACGCCTCGCGTTAGCCTGCTCGCCATGGCATTCGACTGGCAGCAAGACGGTGACTACACCGACATCCGATACGAGACCCTCCCGGGGATCGCCAAGGTGACCATCGACCGGCCCGAGGTGCGCAACGCCTTCCGGCCCACCACGCTCTTCGAGATCAGCGACGCTTTCGAACGGGCGCGCGACGACCAGACTGTCGGCGTCATCATCCTCACCGGCGAGGGCACCGAGGCCTTCTGCTCGGGGGGCGACCAGAAGATCCGGGGCGATGCCGGGTACCTCGATCCCGCGGGCACCCCGCGACTCAACGTGCTCGACCTCCAGATCCAAATGCGCCGCTTGCCCAAGCCGATCATCGCCATGGTCGCTGGCTATGCCATCGGCGGCGGCCACATCCTGCACCTCGTGTGTGACCTCACCATCGCCGCCGACAACGCCCGCTTCGGTCAGACCGGGCCCAAGGTCGGCTCGTTCGACGGCGGCTACGGTGCCGGGCTGCTCGCTCGCATGGTGGGCGACAAGCGGGCACGGGAGATCTGGTACCTGTGCCGGCAGTACACCGCCGAGCAGGCGTACGAGATGGGAATGGTGAACGCGGTCGTCCCCCTCGCCGACCTCGAGCCCGAGACGGTGGCCTGGGCGAACGAGATCCTGGAGAAGTCGCCGCTGGCGATCCGCATGATGAAGGCGGCGATCAATGCGGCCGCAGACGGCCTCGCCGGCCAGCAACAGCTGGCGGGTGACGCCACCCTCCTCTTCTACATGACCGAGGAAGCGCAGGAGGGCCGGGACGCATTCAACGAAAAGCGACGACCCGACTTCGGGAAGTTCCCACGGCTCCCGTGAGCGCCTGGTTGGTTGCCGCCAGACCGGCGACGCTGCTCGCATCGGTGGCACCCGTCCTCGTCGGCACCGGCATCGCCATCGGGGACGACGCCTTCCGGCCCGTGGTGTTCGCCGTCACCCTGGCGACCGCCGTGGCCCTCAACCTTGCTGCCAATTTCGCCAACGATGCCTCTGACGCCGCTCGCGGCGCCGACTCCCCGGCCCGGATCGGGCCACCGCGTGCCGTCGCCGGCGGCCTGCTCACCGCCCCACAGGTGTGGAGAGCGACGGCGATCATGCTCGTCGCCGCCGTGGGCGGGGGCGTCTACCTCACCCTCGAGGCCGGATGGGTGGTCATCGCCATCGGCGTCGCCTCGATCGCCGCCCTCCTCACCTACACCGGTGGACCGCGGCCGTACGGCTACCGGGGGTTCGGCGAGCTCTTGGTGTTCGCCTTCTTCGGTCCCGTCGCGTTGGTGGGGAGCCGGTTCGTCCACGACGGCCAGGCGCCCGCCGCCGCCTGGATCCTGGCCGTCCCGGTCGGCCTGCTGGCGGCCGCCATCCTGACGGCGAACAACGTGCGCGACATCGACAGCGACCGGGCGGCCGACAAGCGGACGCTGGCGGTCCTCCTCGGACTCGACGCTGCCCGCCGGCTGTACGCCGCGCTGCTCATCGGAGCCTTCACGGTGATTGCCATCGGTGGCGCCGCCGGATGGACGCCGCGGCCGACCCTGATGGCCCTGACCGCGCTCCCGATGGTGCCCGCCCCGATCCGGCTCGTCTTCGGTGAGACCGCGGGTCCCCCGCTCATCGCTGCCCTCAAGGCAACCGCCCGCCTCTTGCTGATCGTCGGTGTCCTGCTCGCCGTGGGGGCGGCGATCTAGGCCGGCAGCACGAACCGCCCGAGAAGCGCCGCGGCGTAGAGGAGGGCGGCGAGCCACAGGGTCCGGTAGTGGTGGGCGAAGGCGCGGCCCGAGGCGGTGCGATTGCCGCGGTCGTTGCGGACTACGCCGATCACCCACATCACCGCATAGGCGACGAGAAGAGCGGCGAGGATGCCGCCGACCAGGTACCCGAAGTCGTAGGCGGTGTCACCGGGCATCGCCATCACCGTAGCGACCACGGGTGGCACCGATCCCACCGCTACCGTTGCGGCGGTGTCGGCCATCAACGCCACCTTCGCCACGGCACTCGTCGACGCCCTGGCCGGGCTCGGCGTCCGGCATGCCTGCATCACCCCGGGGAGTCGCAGCACGCCCCTGGCCTTCGCTCTCGCCGATCATCCCGGCATCACCGACTGGTCTCACCACGACGAGCGCTCGTCGGCCTTCTTCGGACTGGGGATCGCCCGGGCCACACGGCAGCCCGTGGTACTCGTCACCACCTCGGGCACAGCCGCCGCCGAGCTCCTCCCGGCGGTCGTCGAGGCGCGGTACGGGCGGGTACCCCTCATCGCCATCACCGCCGACCGGCCCGGCCACCTGCGCGACGCGGGTGCCCCCCAGACGATCGACCAGCGCAACCTGTTCGGCGGCATGGTCGCCGGCTCGTGGGCGGTGGACCTCTCCCCCACCGAACCGGTGCCTGACGCGGCATCGCTGGCAACGGCACTGTTCGTCGCGGCCACCGGACCTCCACCCGGCGCTGCTCACCTCAACGTCGGATTCGACGAGCCACTCCTGGGCGACCCGGATCCATCAGCCCCGGCGACCGTCGCCTACGAGACGCCCGCCGTACCCGAGCCCGATACTGACGGCATCCGTGAGGCCCTCGGCGACCGGAGGGGCATCCTCGTGATCGGACCCCAGGACTCGCCGGACGTCGTCGACGCCGCGACCGCGTTCGCCGCCGCCGCCCGCTGGCCGATCATCGCCGACCCCCTGTCCGGACTCCGAGCCGGAAGGCACGATCGGTCGTCGGTGGTCGGCCACGCCGACGTCCTCGCCGCGGCGGGCTGGGTGGGCCGGGTGGCGCCCGGAGCGATCATCCGCATCGGAGCGCTCCCCACCTCCAAACCGCTGTGGAGATGGATGGAGGACGCATCGCTCCCGCACGTGTTCATCGAACCCCATGGGTGGCGGGATCCGATCTCCGCCGCCACCGTGGCGGTCCCGTCCGACCCGGCGGCGACGCTGCTGGCCCTGACCAAGCAGATCCCACCGGCGCCGTCCGAATGGCGCGAAGCGTGGAACGCAGCCGATGCCACGGCGGGCGCCGCCATCGACACGACCCTCGGCGAGACGCCGTTCCCCAACGAGCCAGCGGTGGCGCGTGCACTCGCCACCGCTCTCCCCGACGCGGCGACCGTGTGGCTGGCATCGTCGATGCCGGTGCGTGACGCCGACTCGTTCTTCGGGAGCAGCCCCAAAGACATACGCTTCCTGGCGAACCGGGGGGTCAACGGCATCGACGGGTTCGTGTCGAGCGCTCTCGGCTCGGCCGCGGTCACCGATGGGCTCACCGTCGCCGTCAGCGGCGATTTGTCGCTCATCCACGATCTCAATGCTCTGGTGACCGCCAAACGCCTGGGGGTCCCGATCACCATCGTCGTGGTGAACAACGACGGCGGCGGCATCTTTCACTTCCTCCCACAGCGGGAGCATGCGCACTTCGAGCGCCACTTTGCCACCCCGCACGGCGTGCGCTTCGTCCCCGTGGCCGAAGCCCTTGGCATCGAAGCCCGTGAGGTCACCGAGGTCGAGGAGTTCGCCGACCTCCTCGGGGCGAACCCGGAGGGTCCCCGACTGCTCGAAGTCCGCACCGACCGTGAGGACAACGTCGCGGTGCACCAGCGGCTCCAGGAGGCTGTTCGCCACGCGGTCGCAGACGGCTGAGCGACGGTCAGACGCCGGTGAGCAGGTCCAGCATCGGTCGCAGCTTGAGGCGGGTCTCGGCGAGTTCGGCCTCGGGATCGCTGGCGGCGACGATCCCGTTGCCCGCGTAGAGGATGGCGCGGTCGCCGTCGATGAGGGCGGATCGGAGCCCGAGCGCCAGCTCTCCGTCGCCCCCGGCGTCGGCCCACCCGATGCCACCGGCATACCAGCCACGGTCGATCCCCTCGACCTTGGCGATGAACTCGGTCGCCGCCCGACGGGGTACTCCCCCCACCGCCGGCGTGGGGTGAAGGGCCGCCGCCAGCTCCAAGAGGCGCGCATCGCTCGAGGCGCTGATCGGTGTGGCCAGGTGCTGCACCGTGGCGAACCGACGGATCACGGGGCCATCCGGGGCGTCGACCTCGGAGACCAGCGGACTGAGTCGTTCGACCACGTCGTCCACCACGAGCGCGTGTTCCATCCGATCCTTGACGCTGGCCAGCAGCTCGGCGCCGATGCGGACGTCGTCCACCGGGCCGGCACCCCGGGGCGCCGAACCGGCGAGCGGCTCGACGCGCACCCGGCGACCACGACGCTCCACCAGGAGCTCGGGGCTCGCCCCGACGAAGGCGGTTGCTCCCTCCTGCCAGCCGAAGACCCGGCACGACGGGTACCGGGCCTGCAGCGATGCCACCACGTCGAACACCGGGATGGTCCGGGCCGACCGGACGACGACGGTCCGGGCGAGCACCACCTTGACGAACGCCCCCGAGGCGATCGCCGCCCGGGCGTCCCCGACCAGGCCACGCCAGTCGGTCGGCGATGGCCTCGCCTCGACGCCGAGCAACGTGTCGACAATCGTCCCCGCGCCGGGCGGCGGCTCGAGCCCGGCGAGCAGGTCGACGAGATGGCCGCCATCGGATCCGTGCCGGGGCGTGAGGGTCAGGTGGGTCTTGCCTCCCATCGCGCGAACGGCCACCTCGGGAAGCACCACGGTGGCCGGAGCGAAAGCCCCCCACTCGACCGACGCCGGCCCATCGTCGGCAAAGGAAAACCCAACCGCACACGGTGCGCCTGCGGGCATGTCCTGAAGAGCCCGGTCGAGAGTACCCAGGCGATCGGGTCCACTCCCCGAGAAGCGCCGTGACACGCCCAGGCCACCGAATACGCCCCCCTCGGGAGACGAGAAGTACACGGCCGTCCCCACCGAACCGGCGCCAGCGCGGAGCAGGTCGAGCGGGTCACAGTCGACCTTGACGGTGATCGGGGTCTCCGATTCCACCCGCTCGGCGAGGGCGCGCCGTATCGACTCGATCGTCGGGATGGTGAACAGCATGCCCGCCGATCCTAAACCCGGCAGGTCCCGACCATTCCCCCGGCGCCGGTAGCCTGCCGTGATGGTCCCGACCGTCGCCTCCGGCGGCATCGAACTCGCGGTGAGCGACCAGCGCAGCGACCTTCCCGGCGTCCTCGTCTTCGTCCATGCCACCGGCTTCTGCAAGGAGACCTGGGGCCCCGTCACGACCCACCTGAGCGAGCTCCCGTCGATCGCCATCGACCAGCGCGGGCACGGCGGTTCGACGGTCGACGAGCCTCCCTTCGACTGGTGGGACCTCGGGCGCGACGTCCTGGCGGTGCTCGATGCCTTTGCCATCACCCGACCCACCATCGGTGTCGGCCACTCGTCGGGAGCGGCCGCTCTCGCCATGGCTGAGTTGCTGCGACCAGGGACGTTCGATCACCTGGTCCTCATCGAGCCGATCACGTTTCCCGGGCCTTACGGTCCCGGCGACGACCATCCTTTGGCCAGGGGAGCCCGAAGGCGCCAGGCCACCTTCGCTTCGCTCGACGATGCGGAACAGCGCTTCCGAGGGCGGGGGCCGTTCAGCCGATGGACGGACGACGCCCTGAGCGCCTACCTGCGGTTTGGCACCGTCCCGACCGCCGACGGCGGCCGCCGACTGGCATGCCCGCCCGACACCGAGGCCGAGTTCTACCGGGCGGCCACCACCCACGCCGCGTGGGAACGGCTCCCCGAGATCGCGTGCCCGATCACCCTCGTCGTCGGCGAGGACTCCGACAGCCACCCTCTCGATTTCGTGGAACGGCTCGCCGCCCGCTTCCAGGACTGCCGGACCACCGTGGTGCCTGGTGCCACCCATTTCGTCCCGATGGAGAAGCCAGAAGAAGTCGCGAAACTCGTCGCGAGCGTGTTCAAGGGGACGGGCGGATAGGCGGACGCTCAACGCTTAACGCTCAACGCAGGAGAAACCGGAAGAAGTGGCGGAGATCATCGCGAGAGTGTTCAAGGAGACGAGCGGATAGGCGGACGCTCAACGCTTAACGCTCAACGCAAGAGAGACAGGCTTTGCGTTAAGCGTTGAGCGTTAAGCGTTCTACGAAACCAGTGGCGGATACCGCTTGCCGATCCGCTCGTCGTCGACTTCGAACTCGAGCTTGCTCTCCACCCTGACCACGCCGGCAACCCTCTTCGTCAGCTCCTCGAACAGGTGAGCCTCGATTCGGTTCTCGAGGCGACCGCTCAGGGTGACGATGCCGTCGTTCACATCGACCCCGATCGCGTCGCGGTCGAGGAAGAGCAGCCGTACGGCCACGTCCTCACGGATCTCGTCCTCGATCACCTCGTCGGGCTTGGTGAAGGCGTTGACGATGTCCGCCCGGCTGATCACACCCATGAGCGCACCGTCTCCGTCGACCACAGGGAGTCGCTTGATGTTGCGCTTGGCCATCACCCGAGCCGCTTCACTGATCGTGGCCTCGGCGGCGATGCTGTGGACCTTGGTCGTCATGACGTCGGACACTTTCTCTACCTCGTGCTCACCGTCGCCCCCGCCGAAGAGTGCCTGGAGGAGCGACAGCCGGTAGGGCTGCTCCCGGTCTGCTTCCCGGCGGAGGTAGTCGCCCTCGGTCACGATCCCGACGAGCTTGCCGCCGTCGAGCACGGGGAGCCCACTCACCTGGTTGTCAATCATGAGACGCGCCGCCTCCTTGAGGCTGGCGTCGGGCGTGGTGGTGACCGGATCGGTTGTCATCAGGTCGAGGACGTTCATGGTCAGTGCTCCTCCTGGGAACGAACGACGAGGACGTCACAGGGAGCATTGTTCACGATCCGGTGGCTGGTGCTCCCGAGCACCATCGAAGCTATCGGACCGCGACCCCGGGTGCCGACCACGATGAGGTCGGCTCCTGAAGTGCTGGCATAGTCGCTGAGTGCGTCGGGCGGATAGCCGTCGAGGTCGACGCGGCTAACGGGCACCTTCGCCTCCCCGAGCACGGAATCGAGGCCGGCCCACACGGACCGCCGCTGCCCGGCGACGATGTCCTCCATGTTCAGGGGGACCCCGCCCATGGCGGCGAGCACCGTGGCGGGTATGTAGGCGGCGTGCGCCACCTCCAGTTCCGCGTCGAGTTGCTCGGCGAGCCGCAGCGCGCGCCGAATCGTGTGCTTGCTCATGTCGCTTTCGTCTACGCCTACGAGGATCTTCATGTCGGCCACTCCTCTGGTGGGTATCGGTGGACTCGTTCCGCGTCGAGACGCGCCGCGTAGGCGGCTGCCTCGCTGCGACGGCCCATGTCCATTTTGGCGAGCAGGTTCGAAACGTAGTTCTTCACGGTCTTCTCGGCGAGGAACATCGCATCGGCGATCTGGCGGTTGGTCATACCCTCGGCGATGTGGTCGAGGATCTTGCGTTCCTGCGGTGACAGCCTCGCAAGCAGCGGATCCTCGCCGCTCTCACCCCGCAGCCTGATGAACGCCCGCTCGGTGGTCTCGGCATCGAGGAGGGACTCACCGCGGCCGACGCGACGGATGCTGTCGAGCAGGTCGACACCCTTGATCTGCTTGAGCACGTACCCGGAGGCTCCGGCCATGATCGAGGAGAACAGAGCCTCGTCGTCGGCGAAGGACGTGAGCATGAGCACCCGGGTCTCGGGCCAGCGGGCCCGAATCTCACGACACGCCTCGATCCCGGTCCCATCGGGAAGTCGTACATCGAGTACGACAACGTCGGGCGTATCGAATCCGACGCGCCGGATCGCCTCGTCGACCGTTCCGGCCTCGCCGACCACCTCGAGATCCGCCTCCGCCTCGATGAGCGTCTTGAGGCCCTGTCGGACCACCTCGTGGTCATCGACCAATTGAATCCGGAGTGCTGAGACCATGGATCGCACGCTACAGGAGGAGGTGCCGCGCCACCCCTGCCGAAGGTCCCTTTTCTCCGACCCGTTGCGACCGGGCCGTAAACTCGCTGTCGTGAAACGCCTCGGGCCGCAGCGCATGCGAGATCTCGTCGAGGCCGCCGCCACGGTCGCCGGGCAGGCGGACCTCGCCGCTCTCCTTCGCGCCAGCGTGGCGACGGCGATGGACCTGACCGGAGCCCGCTACGGGGCCCTCGGTGTCATCGGTGACCAGGGCGGTCTCAGCGAGTTCGTCCATCGCGGCATCGCGCCAAAGGTCGTCGTCGAGATCGGCGACCCACCCAAGGGCCACGGTGTGCTCGGCACCATCACCCGGTTGGGGCAGACGGTCCGCCTCGACGACATCGCCGACCACCCGGACTCGGTCGGCTTCCCGGAGAACCACCCGCCGATGAAGGCGTTCCTCGGCGTGCCGGTTCGCGCCGGCGAGACCGTGTTCGGCAATCTGTATCTGACCGAGAAGGACGGCGGCTTCAGCGAGTCCGATGAGGCCCTCGTCGAGTTCCTCGCGGTCACCGCCGGGGCGGCCGTCTCCACCCTCCGCCTCCAGGAGCGCCTCCGCAGGGTCGCCCTGCAAGAAGACCGGGAGCGAATCGCCCGCGACCTCCACGACTCACTGATCCAGGACCTGTTCGCCGTCGGGCTGAGCCTCCAGTCGTCCCTCGCCCAGCTCGAGAGCGACCCGGAAGCGGTGCGAGATCGGATCGACTCCGCGATGGACCAACTCGACGCGGCGATCGGATCCCTCCGGCGATTCATCTTTGACCTGCGGCCCCCACGCTGGGCCAGACGCGATCTCGAGGCCGACATACGCCTTCTGGTGGCCGATCTGTCACGCCCGCACCGGGTGGCCGTCGAGGTCGACATCGACCCGGCGGCGGCGGCCGTCGACGCGGAGACCACGGGACACCTCGTCGCCATCGTGCGCGAGGCGCTCAGCAACGCGCTCCGCCATGCCCGCGCCCGCCGGATCACGATCCGCGTGTCGGCCGAGCCCGATCGCGTCGTCGCCGCGATCGCGGACGACGGTGAGGGCTTCGACGCGTCGGCGGCCCGAGGTGGGCTCGGCCTGGGCAACATCGCCCGTCGCGCCGCCGAGGCAGGGGGCCGACACACCGTCGAGTCGAGTCCCGGCTCCGGGACCACCGTCCGGGTCGAGATGCCCCGAAGCCGCCCTTAGAGCGCGCGCAAATAGGCTCGCCCTGGGATAAGGTTTCTGCTTGCGACAAGCAGGAACCTCATCGGACCCGCGACCTATTTGCGCGCGCTCTTAGGGGGTGAGCGAATAGGCTCGCCCCGGGGATCAGGTTTCGGCTTGCCACAAGCCGAAACCTGATGAAGCCAGCGACCTATTCGCTCACCCCCTTAGGACTTTCGACCCTCGCCTCCGCGGCGCCGGGTACGCGAGACTGACACCATGTACGCCTACGACTTCGACTCCGCAGCGGCGGTCGGCAAGGACCTGCTCGGCGGCAAGGGCCACGGTCTGGCCACGATGACGGCCCTCGGCCTCCCGGTCCCGCCCGGGTTCACCCTGACCACCCAGGCGTGTCTGGAGTACCTGGCGCAGGGAGCGCTGCCCGACGGCGTATGGGATGACACCCGCTCGGCGCTGGCGCTTCTCGAGACGCGGTCGGAAAGGACCTTCGGGGGTTTCGACGGGACGCCGCTGCTTCTCTCGGTGCGGTCCGGTTCCAAGTTCTCGATGCCCGGCATGATGGACACGGTCCTCGACCTCGGCATGAACGACGCCGTTCATGCCGCGCTGGTGTCGTGGACCGGCAGCGAGCACTTTGCCTGGGATGCTTACCGGAGGTTCGTCCAGACCTACGGCAAAGTCGTCCTGCACATCGACGAAGCGAGGTTTCAGGAGGCGCTGACCGGTCTGCGTGATCGCCGTGGGGTCGCCACCGATGCCGACCTGACTGCCGCCGACCTCGAGGAGGCGACCGGGCTCTTCCAACGGGTCGTCGCCGACAGCGGAGGGTCGATACCCGCCGACCCCCTCGAACAGCTCAGGACCGCGGTCGTCGCCGTCTTCGAGTCTTGGAACAACAAGCGGGCACGCGAGTACCGCCGCCTCCACGATATCGCCCAGGACCTCGGGACCGCCTGCAACGTGCAGATGATGGTGTTCGGGAACCTCGGCGACGACTCCGGGACCGGCGTCTGTTTCACCCGCGACCCGGCTACCGGCGAAGCGGCCCCATACGGCGACTACCTGGCCAACGCTCAGGGCGAGGACGTGGTCGCTGGCATCCGCCGCACCGTGGATCTCGCCGCACTCGCCGGTCGACATCCCGAGCGGCATGCAGACCTCCTCGTCATCATGAAGGGACTCGAACAGCACTACCGGGACATGTGCGATATCGAGTTCACCATCGAGAAGGACCGCCTGTGGATCCTGCAGACCCGGGTGGGAAAGCGCACCGCAGCCGCCGCAGTACGGATGGCTGTCGAGATGGTGGATGAAGAGCTCATCGACCGGGACGCCGCGCTACGACGCGTCGACGCCGCGTCTCTCGAGCAGATGCTTCACCCCAGCCTGAAGACGCCGATCGAGGCCACCCCGATCGCCTCGGGACTCAACGCGTCCCCGGGTGCGGCGTGCGGCCGAGTGGTGTTCAGTGCCGACAAGGCGGTGGAGGTTGCAGCCGGTGGCACGCCGGTAGTCCTCGTCCGCTGGGAGACCACCCCGGACGACATCCACGGGATGGCTGTAGCCGAAGGGATCCTCACCAGCCATGGGGGTCGTACCAGCCATGCCGCCGTCGTGGCTCGCGGTATGGGCACTCCCGCGGTGACCGGTGTGGGCGGCCTCGTCGTGGACGAGGAGGAGCGCCGCTTCACCGCCGGGGGTATCGTCGTCACCGAAGGCGAGACGATCACCCTCGACGGCACGACCGGCAACGTCTACCTGGGCGAACTCCCCCTGGCCCGCCCCGAATTCAGCCCGGAACTGGAGCGGTTGCTGGGCTGGGCCGATGAGGTGAGGACCCTCGGGGTGAGAGCCAACGCCGACGACGGGCGCGCCGCGAGCGAAGCGGTCAAGTGGGGCGCCGAAGGGATCGGCCTCGCCCGCACCGAGCACATGTTCATGGGTGAGCGTCTGCCGATCGTCCGCAACGTGATCCTCGGCAAGGACGTACAACAGTCGCTCGACGACCTCTATCGGGCGCAGGTCGCCGACTTCGAGGACCTGCTCACGGCGATGGACGACCGACCGGTCGTGGTCAGACTCCTCGACCCCCCGCTCCACGAGTTCCTGCCGTCCCTCCTCGATCTGATGGCCGATCGGACCGCCCTCGAGACAGCCGGCCAGGGCACCGCCGCCGTGGACGAGCTCATCGCCGCGGTTCACCGCCTCGAAGAGACGAATCCGATGATGGGCCTGCGCGGTGTTCGCCTCGGCATCGTCCACCCGGAGCTCTATCGCATCCAGGTTCGTGCGGCGATCGAGGCCGTTGGACGGCGCCGTGCGGCGGGAGGCCACCCACATCTCGAGCTGATGATCCCGCTGGTGTCCACCGTCCGCGAGCTGGCGCCGATGCGAGTGATGATCGACGAGGAGACCGAACGCGCCGGGGTCGAACGCCTACCCGTTGGGACGATGATCGAGATCCCGCGTGCCGCTCTGACCGCGGCCGCTCTTGCCGAGCACGTCGACTTCTTCTCGTTCGGCACCAACGATCTCACCCAGATGACCTATGGCATCAGCCGCGACGACGCCCAGGACGCCTTCCTCAACACCTACCTGCGCGAAGGCCTACTCCCCTCGGATCCTTTCGTAACCCTCGACCTCGAAGGCGTCGGCCGTCTTGTCGAGTCGGCGACCGAGGAGGGCAGGAAGGTCCGTCCCGAACTCGAGGTCGGCATCTGCGGCGAGCATGGCGGTGACCCGGCGACAATCGCCTTCTGTCATCGCATCGGCATGAACTACGTGTCCTGCAGCCCGCTGCGCGTGCCGATCGCCCGCCTCGCCGCCGCTCAGGCCGCGCTCGGGGCCGGGGAGGACACCGGCTCCGTCTAGCGGGACACTCGCTCTGATGCCGGCAGGTCGCGGCGAGCCGGAAGCCACGACGAAGCCACCGCACGGACCCGCACGCGGGCGTCCACCACACGCAGCCCGCTTCCCGGCCCGAGCACCTTGACCGGGTTGAGGTCCATCTCGGCGATCTCGGGTACGTCCTCGATCAGCTGACTGAGGCGCAGCAGCATCTCGCCAAGGGCGACGACGTCTCCGGCCTCGCCACCGCGATAGCCCTCGAGGATCCGGGCTGACTTGACCTCGGCGATCATCTCAGTGGCATCCACATCGGTGATCGGATGGATGCGGAAGGCGACGTCGCCGATCAACTCGACGAAGACACCACCGAGCCCGAAGGCGAGGAGCGGGCCAAACGATGGATCCTCGGTCATGCCGACGATGACCTCGTGACCTCCGGGAACGAACTCCTGGATGAGGGCACCGTCGGCGGCGGCGACCACACCGGTCACCTGTCGATATGCCGCCGCCACCTCGTCGGCTCCCTCCACACCGAGCACGATCCCTCCGACATCGCTCTTGTGGAGCGCACTCGGCGCCAACACCTTCACCGCCACCGGTCCGCCGATCTCCTCAGCGCGGGCGACCGCATCGGTTTCCGACGCCGCCACCGCGGCTCGCGCCCGGTGGATGCCGTAGGCGTCCAGCAGCGCATCGGCTTCGGGCGGGTCGAGCCACACGCCGTCGTCGCCGTCGCGCTGGAGAGCCCCCGCCACCACCGCCCGAGCAGCGTCCGGGTCCACGTCGTCGAAGCGCACGAGTTCTCCCTCGGGCCTGGCTCGCCAGGCCGCGTACCGATGGGCCTTGGCCAGGGCACGCGCTGCCGGCTCAGGGAACGGGTAAACCGGCACACGGGTCGAGGCCTCCCCGGGGCGCGGCATCGAGTCGACATCGGCTTCCATGTACACCGCCAGGACGGTCTTGCCCCCGGCCCCGGCGGCGACCGCCTCGTCCACGGCCTTCTGCACCGGACCCAACCCACCGGGCGTGGTGGGGATGAAGACCACGATGACCGAGTCGACCTCGTCGGACTCGAGCAGTACCCGCACCGTCTGTCGGTACTCCTCCGGCCCGGCCGAGGCGATCATGTCGACCGGGTTGCGAACCGCGGCGTCGTCGGAAAGCGGTTCGCGCAGTCTCGCCTGGAGTTCCTCGGAGAACTCGGGTACCTCGAGACCCTCGCTCGACAGCATGTCGACGCCCAGAATCGCGGGACCTCCGGCATTGGTGATCAGACCCACCCGGGCTCCGGCCGGCAACGGCTGGTTGGCCAGAAGGGCTGTGACATCGAAGAGTTCGGCCATCGTCTCGGTACGGATGACACCCGCCTGCCTGAACAGCGCTGCCACCGCCACCTCGACGCTGGCGAGGGCACCCGTGTGACTGCTCGCCGCCCGGGCGCCGGCGAGCGTCCGCCCTGACTTCACGGCGACGATCGGCTTGGTCCTGGCGATCCGACGGGCGATACGAGCGAACCGGCGCGGGTTCCCGAACGATTCGAGGTAGAGCACGATCACATCGGTGGCCGGGTCTCCCTCCCAGTACAGGAGCAGATCGTTGGCGCTGACGTCCGCCTTGTTGCCGACCGACACGAACGTCGAGATCCCGATGTCCAACCGCCTCGCCTGGTCCAGGATGGCGATGCCCAGGGCCCCCGACTGACTCGACATGCCGACGTTGCCCTGCGGCGGGAACGTTGGAGCGAAGGTCACATCGAGGCGCACCGCCGGATCGGTGTTCAGCAGCCCCATGCAGTTCGGGCCGACCATTCGCATACCGGCGTCGCGAACGATCCGCAGCAGTTCCCGTTCGCGTTCTCCGCCCTTCTGGCCGGTCTCGCTGAACCCCGCCGAGATGACCACGAGCCCCCGCACGCCCTTGGTGGCACACTCACGGACCACGTCGAGGACATGGGCAGCCGGGACGACGATGACGGCGAGATCGACGGGATCGGGGATGTCGAGCACCGAGGCATACGCCTTGATAGATCCCACCGAGGTCGCATTGGGGTTGACCGGATAGACGGTGCCCGAGAAGCCCCCGCGCACCAGGTTGCGCAGCAACCGACCCCCGATCGATCGCTCCGAACGGCTGGCACCGACGATGGCGACGCCGTTCGGATAGAAGATCGGCATCAGCGAGGCGGCCACGGCCAGCTGCTCACGCTCACCCGACCGCCGCACCACCTCGCCGGTGAGCTCGACGGGGAACTCGACCCGGTACACCCCTTCGTCGAGGTCCCGGGTCATGTGGAAACCCGAGTTGCGGAACACCCGCATCATGGCGTAGTTGTCCCGGCGCACGAAGGCGCGAAAGGCGGTGATGCCCATACCGGCGGCGTAGGCGGAGAGGTGCATGAGCAGTTGGGTTCCGATGCCGCGACCCTGATGGTCATCCTCGATCGCCACAGCAACCTCAGCGGCTCCCGGTGCATCGGAGGCGACGTCGTACCGTCCCACGCCGACCACAGCACCGCCCACGTCGACCACGAAGGTCATCGACTGCTCGTAATCGACCTCAGTGAGCGCGACGGCGGGGCGGTCGCCGAGCAGTTGCCGCATCCGGTCGTCGGCGCCATCGGTACCCAGCCGTGTCAGCAGGGCAGCGAGCGATCCGGTATCGTCCGGCCGGACCGGGCGTATGTGCGCCAGACCGCCGTCGCGCAATACGACATGGAACTCGTGGCCTGCCGGAGTGGGGACCATGAGGCTGATTGTCGCAGACGGTGGCTGGGCGTGATCACGCGCGACCCGGTCGCGGGAAACCGACGCCGAGGGGCTTGAGCGTGGGGAGTGATCTGCCGATGGATGACAAGGAGCGACGTCAGCCGACGTCGTCCGGCACGATGACAACCACCAACGCCGACCAGACTGCCTTCCAGCGGGTGGCGCACGAGTTGCGCACGCCGCTCACCTCCGTGCTCGGCCTGCTCAGCCTGCTCGAAGACGGTTCGCTCCGGATCGACGACGACGAGGCCCGAGAACTGGCTTCGCTCGGTAGACAAGAAGCCGAGCAGATGCTCGACCTCGTCGACGGCCTGGTGGTGGGCGCCAAGATCGCCCGCGGCGCCCTCGACCCGACGATCGAGGCGATCGACCTCCAGGCACTCACGCACGAGGTGCTACGACGATTCCCCGACGTGGCATCCCGGACCTTCATCCCCATCGACCGCACGGCGGTGGCTCACTCCGACGGTCGATTGGTCAGGCAGATCCTCACCAATCTGTTCCAGAACGTCCAACGCTACGCCCCCGACGGCGCGGTCGAAGTTCGGTTCGAGCACGACGGCGACGCCGTCACCGTGCACGTGTCCGACAGCGGTCCCGGCATCGCCGCTGCCGACGCCGAGCGCGTGTTCTCCGACCCGGGCCCGTCGCCGGGCCTCGGTGTCGGACTCGGCCTGAGCCGCGACCTGGCCCGCCTGCTCCAGGGTGACCTGGTGGTCGCCGCCGAGCCGCTCGGGACGGGAGCCACGCTCAGCCTGACCCTCCCACGGTCGCGCTCGGAGGCAACCCCCATCCGAAACGAGGAACGGCAGAGTGGAGCCGTCACACTGCCCGCTGGCCCCCAGATGCTCGTCGCGGTCACCCACCTGCTCACCGAGCGCGACCTCGATCGGATGGTGGCCGGGATCCACCGGATCCTGTCCGAGCATCTGGACGCCGAGTCGGGTCGCCTGTTGGTCAGGGACCGCAACGGCGAGATCCAATTCGCCGGCGGCCGGGGACATGGTGCAGAAGCGCCCGCCCCGACCACCGCGCTCACCCGACGCGTGCTCGACCGCGGTGAGCCCGAACTGATCAGCGACCTGGAGAACGCCGACCTCGACTGGTACCTCCAGTTGGGGAGTCCCGTCGGCCTCTTCCTGCCGATCCACGGGCCGGACGACGAGGACACCGTCATCGGCCTGCTCGCCGTCGGACTCGCCGAGGACACGCTGTCACCCCGAGCCCTCGAGATCGCCACCGCCATGGCTCGCCTCGCCGGACTCGCCCTGGAGCGGGCGCGCCTCAGCGCCGATGCCGACTACGAGCGTCGGCTCCGATCGAGTGTGCTGGAGGCACTACCGATCGCGGTGTCGGTGTTCACCGGCGACCCGCCCCGGGTCGTAGACATGAACAGACGGGAACGACAGCTGCTCGGCATCGAACACAATGATCAGCGGCCGTCCAACCTTGCGGTCAGCCAGAGAACCTTCGACGTACGGTTCGCCGACGGCACGCCACTCGACCTGACGAACTCGCCGGTGGCGAAGACGATCGCCTCGGGAGAGTCGACCGGACCGTTCTTCGTCAGAGTGACGCGGGCCGACGGATCTCAGGTGCTGACCCGCACCTACTGCGCCCCGTTCTTCGACAAGCACGGCTGCGTCATCGGCGCCGCGGTGACCGCCGAGGAGGTCGACGAGAGCGAAGCTGGCCCCGCCACGTCGATCTAGCCGTCAGGCCAGGGCGACCAGGTCGAGCAGCGAGTCGTCGAAGTAATCGAGCGCACCGTCGGGCATGAGGATCGCCCGATCCGGCCCGAGTTCGGCGACGAAGTCGGTGTCGTGGCTCACCAGGACGATCGTGCCCGTGTAGGCGTGGAGCGCGGCGAGCAGGGCCTCCTTGGCCTGCGGATCCAGGTTGTTGGTCGGCTCGTCGAGCAAGAGGACGTTGTGGCGCCCGATCACCAGTTGAGCCAGCGCGAGTTTGGTCTTCTCCCCGCCGGAGAGTGTCCCGGCGGGCTGATCCACCTTGTCGGCGAGCAGGAAAAGCCCGAGCACCGATCGCAGCGTCTGGTCGGTCTCTCCGGTCGCCACCGCACGCACATGATCCATGACCGTGTGGTCGCGGCGGATCTGCTCGTGCTCCTGGGCGTAGTAGCCGAGGGACACGTTGTGGCCCAGGGTCACCTCCCCGATGTCGGCGCTCTCGACCCCGGCCAGGATCCGCAGCAGGGTCGTCTTCCCGGCGCCGTTGAGCCCCATGATCAGCATGACCTCGCCCCGCTCGAGGTGGACATCCACCTCCACGAACACCACGTTGTCGCCGAACGCCTTGGCCAGCTCGGTGGCGTCGATGGGGATGCGGCCCGAAGGGTCCGGTTGGGGGAAGCGCACCGCGACCGACCGAGCCGACTTCCCGACCTCCACCAGCGATCGCTTCATACGTTCCGCCCGGGTCTGCATGCCCTTGGCGACCTTCGACATCTTCTCGGTACGGCCCATGAATCGTCGAGCCGTCTCCTCGAGTTGGGTGATGCGCTTGTCCTGCTGGACCCGCTCGCGGCGTCGCTGCTCTCGGCGCCGGTCCCGCTCCTGCAGGAAGTACGAGTAGTTGCCCCGGTATGCCTCGATGGCGCCGTTCTCGAGGGATAGCACCGAGGTGATGGCAGCGTCGAGAAGCGGCAGGTCGTGGCTGACCACGAGCAGGGCGCCCGAGTAGTCGGTGAGGAACCCGACGAGCCAGGCCTTCGCATCCATGTCGAGGTGGTTGGTGGGCTCGTCGAAAAGCAGCACATCGGTATTGGCGAAGAGGATGCGAGCCAGCTCGACGCGGCGCCGCTGCCCGCCCGACATGGTTCGCACCGGCTGCGCCATCTCTTCGTCGCTGATCCCGAGCGAGGCGCCGAACCTGCGTGCCTCCGCCTCGGCGTGATAGCCGCCTCGGGCCTGGAACTCGTTTTCGAGGCGCGAGTACTGGCGAATCAGGCGATCCCGGTCGTCGCCATCGGCGACCTCCATTTTGGCTCGCGTCTCCTCCATCCGGAATTGCAGGTCCCCAATCGCCCGCGCCGTCAGGATGCGCTCCAGAGCCGTCGCCTCCGGGTGGTCGAGTTCCGGAAGCGCCGCCTCCTGAGACAGATGCCCGATGATCCCGGAGCGTGCGATCGTTCCCTCCTTGGGTTCCAGGAGGCCGACGAGTGTGCGCAGCAATGTGGTCTTGCCCGCGCCGTTCTGACCGACGAGGCCGACCTTGTCCCCTCGGTGGAGGGCGAAGGAGGCGTCGGTGAGCAGGGTCCGGATGCCGGCCTCGATCGTGAGGCCGCGAGCGATGATCATCAGAGCCAGAGAGGGTAACTACCAGGTGTTCAGTACTTGGTACCTAGACAGCGCACAGCTCACAGCTCACAGCCAGAGGGGGCGACACGTGGTCCCTCCCCCCGAAGGGGGGAGTACCGCCGGGAGCGGAGCGAGCGGCGGGGAGGGGGGAGGGCGAACGCTACGTGGGCATCGCGACACGTCTGGCCTCCCCCTCCGTCATCGGCCTTCGGCCGCTGCCACCTCCCCCGTCGGGGGAGGAGAGTCAGAACGGACCAATCCCGGACCGCGCCCACTCTGCCTGCTGCAGGCTGCCTGCTGCACGCTGCACGCTGCAAGCTGCACGCGGTAGGGGAACGGCGCCGGCGGCGCCGCTCCCCTACCCTCCCGCTGGTGAAGTTCGGGCTCACCTTCGTCAACGCCGCCGCTCCCGGGAGAGAGGCTGCGATCGGGCTGGCCCGAGCGGCCGAAACGGCAGGGTTCGAGTCGCTGTGGACGGTGGAGCACGTCGTCGTACCCAAGGACTACTCATCGGCGTACCCGTACAGCCGCAGCGGCAAGATGGCGGGCGGTGACGACACGTTCGACTCCCCCGACCCGATCGTGTGGCTCGCCGCCATCGCCGGCGTCACCACGACTATCCGGCTCGCCACCGGCATCCTCATTCTCCCCCAGCGCAACCCGCTGATCCTGGCCAAGGAGGTGGCGACACTCGACGTGCTGAGCGCTGGACGAGTCATCCTTGGGGTCGGTGCCGGATGGCTCCGCGAGGAGTTCGAGGCGCTGGCGGTGTCGTTCGACGACCGGGGCGAGCGCCTCGACGAGTACATCGACGTGCTGCGAACGGTTTGGACCTCCGATGTCGCTCGATACCGGGGACGCTTCATCGATTTCGCCGAGCTGTACTCACGCCCGCATCCCATCCAGCGCCCGATACCCATCGTGGTCGGGGGGCACAGCCGCCGCGCCGCTCGCCGCGCCGGCGAGTTGGGCGATGGCTTCTTCCCGGCGAGTGCCTCGAGCGACGAACTCCCCGGTCTGGTGGTCGCCGCCCGGCGCGCCGCCGAGGATGCGGGACGGGACCCGGCGAGCCTGGAGATCACGATGGCGGCCCGGCCCGGGCACGAACACGTGGAAGTCCTCGCCGAGGCCGGGGTGGATCGGGTGGTGGTCCCGGCATACCTCGGGGTGGACGGACTCACCCAATTCGCCGCCGAGGTGATGCCGGCGTTCGCCGAATAGAGCAGGCCCGTGCCTGCGGCACGGGCCGAACTCGTCGACACCGGATGCGGGTCGCTCTTCCGCCAGCGATGCTATCAGCCGACCCCCGCCAGCGTCCACGGGACCGGGCCTCATATAGTCGCCCCATGACGTCGGTCCTCTGGCAACCCCAGCCCCAGCGAGCCGATGCGTCGCTCCTCGCCCGATTCGCCACGGCGGTCGGGTTCGGCGCCGACGACTACGAGGCGCTGTGGCAGTGGTCGGTCGAGGAGTACGGCGAGTTCTGGCAGGCAGTGTGGGATCGGTGCGGAGTCCTCGCCACAGAGCCTCCCTCGACCCCGGTGGGCAGAGAGTCGATGCCCGGAGCCGAGTGGTTCCCCGGGGCACGACTCAACTACGCCCAGAACCTCCTCCGGGGACCGAGCGACGAAGCGGCGCTACTGGTCGCAGGCGAGGATGGGAGCCTCGAGACGATCACCCGAGCCGACTTGTGGGGCCGGGTGGCTCGTGTCCAGGCCGCCCTGCGCGACCTCGGAGTCGGTGTCGGCGACCGGGTAGCCGGCCTGGTCACCAACGGGGCCGAGGCGGTCGTAGCCATGCTCGCCACCGCGGCGTCAGGCGCGATCTGGTCGTCCACCTCACCCGACTTCGGGGCCATGGGTGTGATCGACCGATTCGGACAGATCGAACCCACCGTGCTCATCTGCGTGGACGGGTATCAGTACAACGGGACCGCCTACGACGTGACCGACACCGTCGCCACCGCCGTATCCGCCATCCCGTCGATCCGTCACACCGTCGTCATCGACCGTATCGGCCGCGGCGCTGGCGCCGGTCAGATCGCCTGGGACACTCTCACCTCCACCCCGGCCAGCGACCCGGAGTTCGCCCAGCTGCCCTTCGACCATCCGCTGTTCATCGTGTATTCGTCCGGCACCACCGGACCCCCCAAGAGCATCGTGCACGGCGCTGGCGGCACCCTGCTCAAACACCTGTGCGAGCACCAGTTGCACTCCGACCTCAGACCGGCGGACCGGCTCTTCTGGTTCACCACCTGCGGATGGATGATGTGGAACTGGCTAGTGGGCGGGCTGGGGTCGGGGGCGGCGATCGTCCTGTATGACGGAAGCCCCTCCCACCCTGACCTGGGCGTGCTGTGGCGTCTCGCTGCCTACACCGGGATCACCCATTTCGGCACCAGTCCTCGGTTCCTCGCCGCCAACGCCAAGGGCGGCGTGCGGCCCCGCGACATCGCCGATCTCGGATCGATCCGCTGGATCGGGTCGACCGGCTCCCCCCTCAACCCCAACCAATTCGACTGGGTCTACGACAACGTCTCGCAAGACGTCCACCTCGCATCGATCAGCGGAGGCACCGACATCATCGGCTGCTTCGCCATCGGCGTGCCCACCCTCCCGGTCCGTCGCGGGGAGCTCCAGGCTCGCGCCCTCGGCATGGCCGTCGAGGCCTGGGACGACGAGGGGAGGGCCGTGATCGGTGAAAAGGGTGAACTGGTGTGCACGAAGCCGTTCCCATCGATGCCGGTGGCCTTCTGGAACGACCCGGACGGGAGTGCCTATCACGACGCCTACTTCGCCGAGCACCCGGGGGTGTGGACCCACGGCGATTTCATCGAGATTCGCCCCGAGGGGGGCGTCGTGATCCATGGCCGCAGCGACACGACCCTCAACCCAGGCGGCGTGCGCATCGGTACCGCCGAGATCTACCGGGCGATCGAGACCATGCCGGAGGTAGTGGATTCGATCGTCATCGGCCACGACACCGACGGCGACACGGAGGTGGTCCTGTTCGTGGTGCTCGCCGACGGTGAAGATCTCGACGACGACCTCACCGCTCGGATCAAGAGCACCATCCGTGACCAAACGTCGCCGCGCCATGTGCCGCGCCGAGTGATGTCCATCTCAGAGGTGCCGTACACCATCAGCGGGAAGAAGGTCGAGAAGGCGGTGAGGCTCGCCGTCGCCGGCAAGGCCATCACCAACCGCGATGCCCTGGCCAACCCGTCATCGCTGGATCAGTTCGTCGGCATCCTCGACTGAACGGGACCCCTGGTCCAACCCGTAGGATCGGGCGAACACGGGGAGGTACCACCATGAACGAAGCACTCGACCGTCTCGCCCGGGACTACTGGGAGTACATCCTGGAGGAACACCCGACTCAGGCGCTCATGCTCGGCGACCATCGCTACGACGGCCGCTTCGAGGACGCGTCCCGTGCCGCCGAGGATCGTGCCATCGGCCGGTCGCGTGAGTTCGCTGCGGCGGCAGAGGCGATCGACCCGGGGGACCTCACCGATGACGAGCGCATCACGCGCGAGGTCCTCATCTTCGAGGCGTCGAGCCGGGCCGATGTGGCCGCCACCCGCCTCGCCGAAGCGTATGTCAGCCATACGATCGGGGTTCAGGCGATGCTGCCGGTGGAACTCCCGCAGTACCCGCTCACCGCGCCAGAACATGCCGCGGCGATGCCGGAGCGCTTCCACGGCATCGCCGCCTACTTCGATGCTGCCGCCGACCGACTCAAGGATGGTGTCGCTGCTGGCCGGGTGCCGATCGCATCGACAGCCCTCAAGACGATCGCCATGACCGACGAACTGCTCGCCGCAGATGGCGATGGGGACCCGTTGGTGAAGCTGAAGGCCCCCGAGGGATGGGACGGAGAAGCGGCCTGGCGTGCGGAGATGGCGCAGGTGGCCGCCGACGTGGTGCGCCCCGCCCTGCGCAGGTGGCGAGATGTCATCGCCGACACCGTGGTACCGGCGGGTCGCTCGGACGACCAACCGGGACTCTGCCACCTTCCCGGCGGGGAGGTGGCGTATGCCGCGACCCTCTACCGATACACGACCACCGACAAGCAGCCGCAGGAGATCCACGACGTCGGCCTCGCCCAGATCGAGTCGCTCGCCGACGAGTACCGGACCCTCGGAGCCGAGGTCCTCGGGACCTCCGATCTCGACGAGATCTTCGAACGGTTACGCGACGACCCGGACCTGCATTTCGAGGACGGTCCGACGATCGTGGCGGCGGCCGAAGCAGCGATGGCCAAAGCCAAGGCCGCCATGGGCGATTGGTTCGGCCGACTTCCGGTCGCCGACTGTCGGGTGATGGAGACGGCATCCGGGCCGACTGCCTTCTACTTCAGGCCGGCGGCCGACGGGTCGCGTCCGGGGATCTTCTTCGTGAACACCGCCGAACCCACCCGGTGGCACACCTTCGAGATCGAGTCGATGGCATATCACGAGGGCATTCCGGGACATCACCTGCAGCTAGCGATCGCCGGCGAGCTCGAGGGGGTGCCCGAGTTCCGCAAGCAAGCCTTCATCGCCGCCTACGGCGAGGGTTGGGGGCTGTACACCGAACGACTCGCCGACGAGATGGGCTTGTACTCGGGCCCGCTGGAGCGGATCGGCATGCTCTCCGCCGACTCGATGCGAGCGGGCCGACTGGTGGTCGATACCGGCATCCACGCCATGGGGTGGACCCGCCAGCAGGCGATCGACTACTTCCGGAAGAATTCGCCGATGACCCTGACCACCACCGAGAACGAGGTGGATCGGTACATCTCGTACCCCGGCCAGGCGACCTCCTACATGATCGGGCGGCTCGAGATCCAGCGCATGCGCCGCCAGGCCGAGGAGGCGCTCGGGGACCGCTTCACCATCAAGGGATTCCATGACACCGTGCTCAGCAGCGGCCTCGTCCCCCTGGGCACCCTGGATCGGATGGTGAGCGACTGGGCGGCATCGGCCTCATGACGCTCGAGAGAAGCCTGACGGTGCTTCGATCCAGGATAACGACGCCGTCTGTGCAAAGATGGACTCGCCAACGGCAAACCGAGGCGGCAATGGAGGTGCGTGTTGGCTGAGACGAAGTGGATGGTCTGGATCGACCAGGACCTCTGCACCGGCGATGGCATTTGCGAGGAGATCGCACCCGATGTCTTCCGCGGTCGCGACGACGGTCTTTGGGTCGTCAAAGAAGAAGCGAAGCATTTCGACAAGGCCATCCTGTTCGACGGCGGCGATGGCGACGGGCACGGGCCTGACGGCGCTCGCGGTGTGGCTCGCGTCCCCGACTCCCAGGTCGACATCGTGATCGAGGCGGCCGAAGAGTGCCCGGGCGAGTGCATCATGATCGAGCCCTACAACGCCGATTCGATCGCCAAGCGAGGAGCCTAAGGCCGGTTGCCAGTCGCCAGTCAAACCGTCCTGGCTGTTGACTGTTGACTGTTAGCTGCTCTGTACCAAGGAGACGCGCTGCGAGGTTTGCGTAGCGATCGCCCTCCCCCCTCCCCTCCGGTCGCTGCGCTCCCTGCGGGACTCCCCCCTTCGGGGGGAGGGACCACCTATCTCCGCCTCTGGCTGTGAGCTGTGAGCTGTGAGCTCTGTCTGCTCTGTACCAAGTACTAAGTCCAAATACCTTCTTGGCTGTGCCCGGGGAGGGATTCGAACCCCCACGCCCCTTTCGGGACCTCGGATTTTAAGTCCGACGCGTCTGCCGTTTCGCCACCCGGGCTGCGTCCGGCAGCGTACCGATGCCCCGAGCAACCCCGGAACCTATGCTCCCCCGAACTGCCACTGACCACTGGCATTGGCCACCGGAGGCTGAATCGGTGTCTGAACACGGCGAACACCCCGCCCTCCTCCGGGATGGGACCACCGTCACGGTGCGCCCGATCCGACCCGAAGACAAGGAGGCCCTCGCCGCCGGACTGAGCCGGGTCTCCCCCGAGTCCCGATATCGACGCTTCCTGCGTCCGGTGACCAGTCTGTCACCGAAGGAGCTCGCCTACCTCACCGAGATCGACTACAGCAACCACTTCGCCTGGGTGGCGGTCGACCCCGACGATGACCAGCACGGCCTCGGCGTCGCCCGCTACGTACGCGATGCCAAGGATCCGACGATCGCCGAGGCCGCCGTGATCGTCGTCGACGACTACCAGAGCAAGGGCCTGGGCACGATCCTGCTGAGACTCCTCGTCGCCACCGCCCTCGACAACGGGATCACGACGTTTCGCGGATGGGTGCTCGGGGACAACGTCGAGATCCTCCGCCCGCTGGAACGGCTCGGCGCCCTTCGCAGGGCAGACAAAGGAGTCCTCCGCATCGAGGTCGACCTCAACGCGGCGTTCGATGGATCGAGCATCCAAGACGCCCTGCGGGCCGTGGCGGCCGGAGAGTTCACCCCCGAACCGGGAGCCTGACCGTGGAGATCGACCACGTCATCCTCCTGGTCGACGATCTCGCAACCGGTCACGACTGGATGTACGGGATCCACGGGCTGGAGTCGGTGCCGGGTGGGAGACACGACGGTCACGGGACCGCCAACCGGATCGTCCCCCTCGGGTCCACCTACCTGGAGCTGATGGCGGTCGTCGATCCGACCGAGGCCGGTGCCAGCGAGATGGGCCGCTGGGCGATGCGCCAGGCGGAGCCGACCCCACGACCTGCCGCCCTGTGCCTTCGCACCGACGACGCCGGCTCGGTCGCCGCCCGCTTCGACGCCAAACCGATCGCCATGTCGCGCACCCGACCCGATGGCTCGACCCTCGCGTGGCGTCTGGTGGGAGCCTCCGACGTGTTCTCCGGCACGACCAGCGTGTTCTTCATCCAATGGGATGATCCCGGGGTGCACCCTGGGGCAGTGGCGGCAGAGCACCGGGTGACACCAACGGGAGGGCTGTCCCTCGTGCTGGCCGGAGAGCACCACGATCTGGATCTTCGCCTCGGGCTACACGGTCTGCCGATCACCGTCGAAGACGGTCCGCCGGGCGTGGTCTCGGTGACAGTCGACACCACCGACGGTCCGATCACGCTGATCTGAGAGTCCGGGCGGGCACGCAGCCGGTTCCACGCCGTCCTACCCGTGGCTCGCCAGCTCCATCGCCACCCCATCGAGGAGGTCCCGCACCGACACCGTCACCGCGTCTACCGCCACGTGGCGGGCTGCCTCGGCGGCGACGATGGCACCCCCAAGGATGGCCGGTGCGCGAGCCGGGTCGAGTGATGGGATCGCCGCCGTTTGCTCTATGGACAGTCCGGCAAGCGCACCGACGAGACCGTCGAGCGCCCTCTGCGTCATGCCCCTGCCCTCGACCACCGTGGGGGCATCGCTCTCGGAGGCGGCGATGCCGGCCAGGGAGGTGAAGGTCCCCCCGACGCCGACCGCGCGCGATGGCCGCCCCGGCAAGGTGACAGAGGCGAACAGATCGCGAACATGGGCGGCGGCCGCGGCGATCTGCTCGGACGTTGCCGGTCGATCGGGCAGGAGGCGGTCGGTGAGCCGCACCGACCCGATGTCGATACTCACCATGTAGTCGGGTCGGGTACCGCCGAACACGAACTCGGTGCTGCCACCACCGGGGTCGATGACCACTACCGGCATGGACCCGGGCAACCATCGGGTCGCTCCCCGGAACGACAGTCGCCCCTCCTCGTCACCCGAGATCACCCGTGGCCGCACCCCGATCACTGTGGCGACCCGGTCGAGGAAGGCATCGGCATCGGCCGCGTCCCGGCTGGCCGACGTGGCGACAGCGGATCGACGGGCCACCCCCGCGTCGTCCATCCTCTCGGCGAAGCCGCCGAGAGCGGCGAGGGCGCGTTCCACCGCATCGGGGTCGAAGCGACGAGCTCGATCGACGCCGCGGCCGAGTCCCACGACGACGCTGTGGCGCTCCACCTCCGACGGCGGATCCGTTGAGGCGTCGGCGATCAGCAGGCGCACCGTGTTGGTCCCGATGTCGACCGCCCCGACCATCATGTCGGCTCGGTCCACTCCGAGTTGCGCACCACACCGTCCGGGGTGGCGACGATGCACCGGGTCGTGCAGTCGAGCGGTTCGACCTGATCGGCCACCCACTCCCCGACCGGGTTGTCGTTGCCTGCGGCATGATCGGCGTAGTGGGCGTGCAGACACTTGACGCCGCCCTTGCTGCCGGCGACTCCCCCCGACGGGCGCGGCGCGGCGTCGACCGGCACGGCCGCATCTCGCTCGCGTCGGTACCGCTCGTGCGCCGCGGCGAGCCGCTCACCGAATACCGGGTCGGACACACGCCGACGATCCATGCTGGCGACGCCACCCGCCGCCTCGATCCGATCGATCCGCACCACCGCCAGCGGACAGCTCAGCCAGTACCGGGTCGGGAACGGGGTCCCATCGTCCAGGCGCGGCGGGACGCGGGTCACCACCGGGAGCTCGAGGTGACACCGGACAACGACGTCGGCTTCGGAACGCAATGGCCGGCCCAACTGCGCGGCGACGACCTCGCGATCACCCATCGGTGATCAGGTCACGCCCGGTGAGGACGTCCCAGACGGCCCGCCACCACGGCTTGTCCTCCGCCGGGGTCGAGGGGAGGGCCCCGACGTCGTCGGCCGAGGCGTCGACCGGCACCGACACGTACCCGATCTCACCGGGCATCACGAGCCCGAAGTTCTCGCGGGCGAGCCGTTCCACCTCCTCGAGGCTCTGGAGGGCGGCCACCTCCCGCTCCAGACGCCGGTTCTCCTCGACGAGGGCACCGAGCTTGCGCTCCGAGAGCTCCACCGCTCGATCGCTGGCAATGATCTGGCGAAACGGAAGGATCCCGGACAAGCCCATGGCCACGACCACCACGAGGAACAGCGCCGACACGCCGATCAGTCCTATCCCGCGGCGGTTGCGTCTCACGGGAGCCTCCCCAGGGCATCCCAGCCGCCGTAACGAGCGTTGGGCCCCAGCGCCTCCTCGATTCTCAGCAGCTGGTTGTACTTGGCCGTGCGCTCCCCTCGAGCCGGTGCCCCGGTCTTGATCTGACCTGAGTTGGTGGCGACGGCGAGGTGAGCGATGAAGGTGTCCTCGGTCTCGCCCGAACGGTGGGACACGACCCGGCGGTAGCCGGCGCTCTCCGCCGCCTCCATGGTGTGGAGGGTCTCCGACAGGCTGCCGATCTGGTTGAGCTTGATCAGGATGGCGTTCGCCACCCCCGCATCGATGCCACGACGCAACAGGTCCCGGTTGGTGACGAACAGGTCGTCGCCGACGAGCTGCACACGCTGTCCGAGACGCTCGGTCAGGATTCGCCAGCCGTCCCAGTCAGCCTCGTCGAGCCCGTCTTCGATCGACACGATCGGATAGTCGGAGACCAAGCCCGCCAGGTAATCGACCATCTCCGCAGCGGTGAGGGAGCCCCCCTCCAGGTCGTAGGTGCCCTCGCGATGAAACTCGGTTGCGGCCACGTCGAGGGCGAAGGCGATCTGCGTACCAGGCTCGTAGCCGGCCAACTCGACCGCCTCGACCAGCAAGTCGAGCGCCTGGCGGCTGCCCGCCAGATCCGGAGCAAAACCGCCCTCATCGCCGACGTTGGTCGAGAGGCCACGCCCGGCCAGGACCCGACGCAGCGCGTGATAGGTCTCGACGCCGGCGCGCAACGCATCGCGGTACGTCCCGAATCCGGCAGGGACCAGCATGAATTCCTGCACGTCGATCGAGTTGGCGGCATGGGCTCCCCCGTTGACGACGTTGAGGAGCGGAATCGGCAGCACTCGTGCTGATGGACCCCCCAGGTACCGAAACAGCGGCATGTCGGAACCGGTGGCGGCAGCCCGGGCCACGGCCAATGACACGCCGAGGATGGCATTGGCACCGAGGTTGCCCTTGTTGGGCGTGCCGTCGAGGTCACGCATCGCCTGGTCGATGCCCTCCTGGTCGAGCGCGTCGCGTCCGACCAGTGACGGTGCGATGGTGTCTACGACGTTGCGGACGGCCCGCGTCACGCCCTTCCCGCCGAAGCGGTCGCCGCCGTCTCGAAGCTCGATCGCCTCGAGAGCCCCCGTCGAAGCCCCCGAGGGAACCACCGCACGGCCGAAGTGACCGCCAGCGAGCGTCACCTCGACCTCGACGGTTGGGTTACCCCGGGAGTCGAGGACTTCGCGAGCCTGGATCGATCGGATCGTCACAGGCCCTCCTTTGGAAGGTGGAAGGTAGTCGGAAGATCGCGGTACATGGAGGATTGAGCTGGGGGGCGGGCAGCTCATGGCTCATGGCTCATGGCCAGAGGGCGGTACTTGGTCGTCCGCAAAGGAACTCATCGCGCGGTCCCCTCCCCCGAAGGGGGAGGTGGATCGGCCTTAAGGGCCGAGACGGAGGGGGGAACCAGACGCGTCGCGAGGCCCACGTAATGATCGCCCTCCCCCCTCCCCTGACGGCTCCGCCGCCAGGTACTCCCCCCTTCAGGGGGAGGAACCGCAAGAGAACCTCATCACGAGGTCCCTTTGGCTCTTTCCCACCGCTCATCCATCTCCGCGAGGGTGAGTCCCCGGATGTCACCTTCCGCTTCGATGGCCCGGAAGCGGCGCTCGAATCGCGCCACCGTGCGGCGCAGGGCCTGCTCGGGGTCGATGCCGAGGTGCCGCGCCACGTTGACCAAGGAGAACAGCAGGTCCCCGAACTCGTCGGAGCGGCCGGACCCCTCCGCCTCGGCGAGTTCTGCCACCTCCTCGGCCACCTTGTCGAGCGGTCCCTCCACCGACGGCCAGTCGAACCCGACGGAGGCGGCCCGGGCCTGTGTCTCGAACGCCCTGGCGAGCGCCGGAAGGCCGACCGGGATGCCGTCGAGGCGTGAGTGGCGGCCCTTCTCGTCCTGCTTGATCGCCTCCCAGTTCGCCATGACCTGTTCGGGCGTGGTGGCGTCGACGGTGCCGAAAACGTGTGGGTGCCTCGTGACGAGCTTGCGTCTGACACCCTCGGCGACCTCCTCGATGCCGAACATGCCGGCCTCGGATGCGAGCGTGGCGTGCAGGACCACCTGGATGAGCAGGTCACCGAGCTCCTCCTCGAGTTCGACGTACCCGGCGACGTCGGGGGCGCCGAGGGGAGCCTCCGCAGGGAGCCGCTCGATCGACTCGAGTACCTCGTGGGCCTCCTCGAGGAGGTGTTTGGCGAGCGAGTGGTGGGTCTGCTCACGATCCCAGGGGCAGTC
This sequence comes from Acidimicrobiia bacterium, assembly GCA_040902765.1. Lineage (NCBI taxonomy): Bacteria > Bacillati > Actinomycetota > Acidimicrobiia > Acidimicrobiia bacterium. The sequence continues at coordinate 41,270 of JBBDWO010000014.1, forward strand.
CAGTCGGAGGCGGGCGCTGGTCCGAACCAATCCCGGCCAGCCCGGGGCGGGAACGTCGACGAACAGACTGACCCGCAGTCCGGCATGGCTCGAACGGAGCTCGCCGAGCGGGAGCCGCAGCAGCCCCGGGCTCTCCCCGCCAGCGTCGGTCACCAGGGTCACTTCCGCGTCGGCATCCAACACGGTGAGCAGCCCGTCACGCACCGCGTCGATGGCCATCGCCGAGTCGAGCTGGCCGATGAGCGTGGGAAGCCCCAAGAGGAGCGGATACGGCAGATCGTGAGCGTCGAGCACCGCAAGTCCCCGCTCGAGCGGATCGATCCCCAGCGCCCCCAGGGCAGCCTCGATGAACGACGGCGCGACGACCACATCGACCGCCACCCCGGCCTGGCGCAGCAACCCGACGACCCGCTCACCCACGATCGGAGACCCCGGAACGGCGTAGACGACGGGTCCGGAGAGCGCCAGATCGACCAGGCGAGCCACGATCGCGGCGTACACGCCATCGAACGTCTCAGCCGACTCGTAGAGGTCGTCGCAGGTCACCACCTGGCGTTGCGCTGCCAGCTCCCGCGCTGCCGGATGATCGAGCGTGCGCACCACCACCGTGGCTCCCGCGTCGAGAAGGATGCCCGCAGCCCGTGCCGAGATCCAATCCAGGCCAGCCGGACCGAGTCCGACCGCCTGGATGCCACTCATTCGGCGTCGGGGGCCTGAATGCCCGTGGGGGACCAGGTCCCGTACTGCGGCTCGACATGGACCTCGGCGGCTCGCAGGGTGTCGTTGACCCAGTTGTTCCACGCGAAGCCGGCGTCGACACCGGACAGATACGCCAACGGATCGGATTCGACCAGGGCGCGATCGAGCACCTCCCGGTCGGACACGATGAGGATGTGGAACCCGAACTGAGTCTGCACCGGGCCGGTCGGCACCGCGATGTCGGCCTGCACCGAGGCGTATGCGAAGTCGGTCACGTACTCACTGGCGGGTCGGCAGCCCAGGTCACCGCGCTCGGAAGTGTCGAGGGACACGTCGGCGGCCACATCACCGATGTCCTCACCGTCATCGAGCCGCTCGAGGACGTCCAATGCCTCGTCTTCGGTGGCGACCAGCACGTGCTGGACGCATACGGTGGTCACCCCGATGCCATCGCGGTAGAGCGTGTCGAGAAACTCTGCCGAGCGCAGCACTTGGGCCGACACGAGTGCCCGAATCACGGCGAGCTCGGCGTTGAATCGGACCATGCCCATCCCAGCATTGGGGACGCCGAGGGCGTCGGACGGAGTGACGCCACGGGCCGTCAGGTCGGCCTGCATCTCCTCGAACGTGCGATCGACCTCGGCCGGGTCCAGCTCGAGATCGAAATCAGCCTCCATGGCGTCGAGCAACACCTCGAGGGCAGACAGCCGGAACAGAGCAGAGCGAAGATCGTCGCCGATCGGCATCGACCGCGCCTCGAACAGCGCGGCGACATCGCCTTCGGTGATGGTGGCATCGCCGACACGCGCCATCACCGCTCCACTGCCGCCGCAGGAGACGGCGAACAGGCAGGCGAGAGCCAGGGGGACGATCTTGTGCAAAGGGGTTACTTCCCGTCGAGGGGCCACATTGTACGGAGGAATTCGGTCAACTCGGCGACCGAGGCACGGGCCTTGGGGAGGAACAGCGAGCCGTCACGCACCAACGCGCCCGGCCGCAGCCGCTCGAGTCGGACCTCCTCGGAGGCTTTCAGGGCGACCGGGGTGAGCCGCACGTCACGGCGGCTGGCGACGACCTCGGTGATCCCAACCCGCAGGGCCTCCACACGGAGGCGGGCGACCTCGACCAGGGCATCGGCGCGGCGCGGCAGAGGGCCGTAGCGGTCCTCCCACTCGGCGACCACGTCATCGACGTCGCCGTGGGTGGTGGCAGCCGCCAGCCGGCGATACGCCTCGAGACGGCTTTCCTGATCGGGCACGTAGTCGTCGGGCAGATGAGCCTCGACCGGCATCTCGATCCGCACTCCGGGCGATTGCCGCTCCGAGGTATTACCGGTGGTGAGTTGTTCGACTGCATCGGCGACCAACTCCACGTAGAGGTCGAGTCCGACCGCGCTGATGTGGCCCGACTGCATGTTGCCCAGGAGGCTGCCGGCTCCCCTGATCTCGAGATCTCGCATCGCCAGCTGGAATCCGGAGCCGAGGTCGGCGAACTCACCGATCGCCTCGAGGCGGCGGTGCGCCTCCTCGGTCAGATGCTCCGATTCGGCGTGGAACAGGTAGGCGTAGGCGCGCTGCGACGATCGCCCCACGCGCCCGCGCAATTGGTACAGCTGGGCGAGGCCGAGCACGTCGGCGCGTTCGACGATGAGTGTGTTGACCTGCGGAAGGTCGAGACCGGACTCGATGATCGTGGTGGCGACGAGGACGTCGTAATCGCGGTTCCAGAAGTCGAGCATCACCTGCTCCAGCCGACTCTCGCTCATCTGACCGTGGGCGACGGCCAGCCGGGCATCGGGCACCAGGGATCTGAGACGCGCCATCGCCGAGTCGATCGATGCCACCCGGTTGTGCACGTAGAAGACCTGCCCATCGCGCAGCATCTCCCGGCGAATCGCCGCCGCCACCGCCCGCTCGTCGTACGGTCCGACGAAGGTCAGGATCGGGTGACGATCTTCCGGCGGCGTCGCGATGCGGCTCACGCTCCGGATGCCGGTCAGGGCCATCTCCAGCGTCCTCGGGATCGGCGTCGCGGTGAGGGTCAGTACGTCCACCGACGACCGCAGGCTTCGGATCCGATCCTTGGCGGCGACACCGAACCGCTGCTCTTCGTCCACGACGAGCAAGCCGAGGTCCCGAAAGGAGACATCCTCGGACAGCAGGCGATGGGTCCCCACGACGACATCGACGGTGCCGTCGGCGAGTCCGGCGACCACGGACCGCTGCTGTGCGCCGGTCAGGAACCGGCTCAGCACCTCGACGCGGATCGGATACGGGGCGAACCGCTCACCGATCGTCTGGAGGTGCTGCTGGGCGAGCAGCGTCGTCGGCACCAGCATGGCCGCCTGTTTGCCCGCCTGCACCGCCTTGAACATCGCCCGCACCGCCACCTCGGTCTTGCCGAAGCCGACGTCCCCGAACACCAGGCGATCCATCGGGTTGTCGCTCTCCATGTCCGCCTTGACCTCACCGATCGCCAGCAACTGATCGCGGGTCTCCTCGAACGGGAAGGCATCCTCCAGCTCCCGCTGCCACGGGGTGTCGGGTCCGAAGGCGTGGCCCCTCGCCAGTGCCCGAGTCCGGTGCAGCGCAACGACCTCCTCGGCGACGGCGGCGACCTCGGCGCGGACCCGGCTCCGGGTGCGTTCCCAGTCCGCTCCGCCCATCCTGCTGAGTCTGGGCGCCTCGCCGCCGGTGTAGCGGGTGATCGCTCCGAGCTGATCGGTCGGCACGTAGAGCCGGTCGCCGCCGGCATAGGCGACCAGGAGGTAGTCGCGTTCCACGTCGCCCAGCCTCTGGGTCACCAGCCCCTCGAAGCGACCGATTCCGTGCTGACGATGGACTACGTAGTCCCCGGATCGCAGATCGTCGTATCCCTCGGTCGGCTGGGCGCGGGTGCGACCCGGACGACGGTGGGCACGCCGCCGACCGGCGATCTCCTGCTCGCCGAACACCGCGGCACCGACGTCGGGGAGCGCGAATCCACGGTGGATGCCGGCTCCGATGACCAGGGACTCGCCGGCGAACCCGTCCTCACGCGCCAGCCCGAGGCCCGCCTCGCCCAGGATCCGCGCCACGCGATCGGCGGCGGCCTCCCCATCCATCGCGATCACCACCTTCGTTCCATCGGCGATGAGGCGCCCGAGGGCAGCGGCCACCGACTCGGCATCGCCGGGAACCGCGTCCAGCCCACGGACCCGCAGAGTCGGGTCTTCGGGCCGTGCGGGAGCCGGCGGCGCCTCGACGAACCCCTCTCCCGGGCCGGGAAGATCGAGGAACAGGGGTGGATGTTCTGCTGCCGCCACCGGATCGATCCCCCAGGTCGCGGCGAGGGCGGCGGCGAGCTCCGACTCCTCGGTCGCCAGCGCCGCTGCTCGTTCCCGGCAGGAAACAGGATCGAAGAGGACGACACCGCCCCTCCCGGAGAGTTCGTCGACGACCGATCGCGGTGGGGTCAGCCATGGGAGCCACGACTCCATCCCGGGGAAGGTGGCCCCAGCCGCCAGTCGTTCCCACGACGACGATGCCCACGGTGCCGTGGTCAGAAGTGAACGGGCGGTGGCGGCGATCGTCTCGTCAGGCCGGAGCTCGCGCACCGGGAAGACGAGAACCCGGTCGATGCGACCCTCCGACCGCTGGCTGGCGATTGACATCTCGGTGATCTCGCTAACGGTGTCCCCCCAGACATCGATGCGGACCGCACTCCGTGCCTGGCCCGGATACACGTCGACGATCCCTCCCCTCACCGAGAACTGTCCCCGGCCTTCGACCCGGTGGGTCCGTTCGTATCCCAGTCTCGACAGGTGGTCGACGAGTCGATCGAAGTCGATGCGCTCCCCTTCGGCCACCGCCAGTGGCTCGACCGGCGCGGAGGCAACCCGTTGGATCGCAGCGCGCACCGACGCCACCACCACCGTCCCACCTCCGGCGGTGCGCAGTGCGTGACGCGCCTCGGCGCGTGCCGCCATCGTGCCGAGGTTGGGCGAGACGTGCTCGAACGGGAGCGTCTCCCATGCCGGCAGCAGGGCCGTCGACTCCGTGAACAGCGCCAGGTCGTCCGTCAATTCCTCGGCATCGACCTCACCCGGGACGATCGCCAGCAGTGGACCCCGGGCTTCCAGGGCCAGTCCGGCGAGGAAGTAGGCGCGCACCGGCGGAGGCACGGCGATCCGATCGACGCCACCCATCGGATGTGCCCGCCAGAGGTCGACGAGGGCGGCGAGCGGGGCGGGCATGGGACAGGAGGGTAAACGGGGTGCGAGTGGCCAGTGGCCAGTGGCCAGCTACCAGCTACCAGCTACCAGTTGGGATCCAAGGGCGACGGGCAACCGGCAACCGGCAACCGGCAACAGCCCCCGAGCGATACCATGCCCAGCCCGGCCCGGAGGCCCACGCTGTCGATTCCAGACCGAATCGCATACTTCCGCATGGCGCTGGTGCCGGTGATCCTCACGCTGATCCTGCTCTCAGAGCACATCGACCATTCGCTCGGAATCGCGGCGGCACTGATGGTGCTCGCCATCTTCAGCGATTTTTTGGACGGCTACCTGGCGCGCCGATGGGAGATCACCACCGTGTTCGGCGCCTTCCTCGACCAGATCACCGACAAGGTGCTCGTGGCCGGTGCGCTCTTCGGGCTGGTCGCCATCGGGCGGGTCTGGGCATGGGCGGCGTTCGTGATCGTCGCCCGCGAGATCCTGGTATCCGGTCTGCGCGGGTTGGCGGCAATGGACGGCGAGGTGGTTCATCCGTCCATCTGGGGAAAGATCAAGGCGAGTGTTCAGTACCTGGCGATCATGATGGCCCTGATTCGCACGGAGACCGCGTACGGGGGCCTGAGACCCGACCAATGGGTGATGGTCGGTGCCGTCGTGGTGACCGCACTCTCCGGGTACGAGTACTTCACGCGCTTCGCGCGCGTCCTGCGGGCGAGTCGAACCGCCGGCTAGTCGCCCTCAATACGACGGGAGGCGAGTGCCGCCGCCGCCTTGGCCCCCTCGTCCCCTTCAACCGCGAACGCCACCACCACGTCGACCGCCTCGCGCACCATCAGGTCGGCGTCGGGGCGTTCGCTCTTGCCGAACGGTCTGAGTACGAAGTCCGCAGGGTCCATGCGCCCCGGAGGACGACCGACACCGAGCCGCACCCTCCGGAAGTCGTTGGTGCGCAGCGACCTGATGATCGACTCGACCCCGTTGTTCCCGCCGGACCCACGGCCTGCGTGGAAACGGATCCGCCCGAAGGGGAGGTCGATGTCGTCGTGGACCACCACCAGCGCATCGGAGGTGAGCCTGTAGTACCCGAGGATCGAGACGACGGCCTCCCCGGAGAGGTTCATGAACGTCGTCGGGACCGCCAGCAGCACCTTGCGGCCCCCGAGCTCGACGGTGGCTACCCGGGCATGGACTCGCCGTGGAGCCCGACCGAGCCCGACGGGGGCGGCCATCAGAGCGGCAGTCTCGGCACCGATGTTGTGGCGGGTCCCCTCGTATTCGCTCCCCGGGTTCCCGAGGCCGACGACGACCAGCGCCGAGGGCCCATCCCGCTCAGAGCGTCTCATGATCCCGAACCCCCAAGGTCAGGAGCGGGGCGTCGACGGTCAGGAGGAGTCTTGGTCCCCATCGGCTCCGCCGCCGGCATCGCCGTCGCCGGATGCGCCTTCGGATTCCTCGCCCTCCTCGCCCTCGGGCAGCTCACCCTCTTCCAGCTCGCCCTCGTCGACCGGCTCCTCGACCTCGACGATCCGCGGGATGACGACGGTGACCAGGCTGGCGTCGGGGTCCTCGGTGTACTCGACACCTTCGATCGCCGGGAGGTCGGCGACCTTGAGCGTGTCACCGACGATCATCTCCGAGATGTCGAGCGGGATGCTGGACGGGATGTCCATTGGCAGGGCACTCACATGGACCACGGTTCGGATCGTCTCCAGCACCCCGCCCTCCTTGGTGCCCTCGGGGGTGCCCAGGTACTCGACGTGGACCTCGGCGGCGATGGCCTCGTCGAGGGAGATACTGATGAAGTCGAGATGGACGATCTCTCCCCGGACGGGATCCCGCTGGACCTCGCGAGCGACCGTGAGGAGCTTCTTCTGCCCCTCCACCGACAGGTCGATGAGCGCGTTGGCTCCCGACTCCGTGTGCAACACGGCGTAGAGCTCCCTGCGATCGACGCTGATCGTCACGGCGTCGCGTCCCCGGCCATACACCATGGCGGGGACGCGACCATCGCGTCGCATGCGGCGCGCGCTGCGCGAGCCGAACTCGGAACGCGGCTCGCCGCGCAGTTTGACCTGATTCATCGCGAAATCTCCTCGGAGGGCAGAGGGGGGTGGTCATTATCGCCCACAGACGACGCATTCGGCAAGGCGAGAACGCCTCCACCGTGCCGAGGTGCCCGAGTACCATCCCAACTATGACCGAAGTACCGCACATGGACGAGGACGAGGTGGCGTCACACCACGACACACCCGCAACCGACCACGCAGCCATCGAGAAGGCGGAGGCGACTCGGCGGCAGAACGCAGGCGAGCGCAAGGTCTTCGTCGGCACCGGGTTCTTCTGGGGCCTGGTGTTTGGCGTCCTGATCACCGCGGTGGTGATCGTCTTTGCCGCGCAGAACACGGCGAGCATCGAGGTCAGGTTCCTCGGGTGGCGGTTTACCACTCCGCTCATCGTGCTCATCCTGGGATCGGTCCTGGCCGGCGTCATCATCGACGAGGTCGCCGGCTTGGTCTACCGCCGGCGCAAGCGGCGGATCCTCAATGAACGCGAAGAACTCAAGCGACTCCGCCAGCAGACGAACAACCAGCCCTCCTGACCGGGTCTCCGGCTACCGCGAGTCCGAGAGGGTCAGCCGCTCTTCTTGCGGAACAAGCCGGTGATCGCCTCGAGGAGACCGCCGCCGGACGAAGCGGAGGTGCCGCCCCCGCCGCCGCCACTCCCGCCCAGCCGCCCCATCACCAGATCGATGATCGGCGGCGACATCCGGAAAATCCTCTTCGGGGCATTCAGCCCGGGCTGCGGCTCCCTGTAACTCGGGGAGTCCGAAACTAGTCTAAGGGATGTCCGCTACAACAGGAGGCGTGGGGTGAGGTTCTCGAAGTTGTGGAACATCGTCCTGGCCGTATGGCTGGTGTTCTGGGGGGTAGTCACCATGGGATGGGTGACGATGAGCTCCGCAGGCGACATCCTGGGCATCGGCGCGATCATCGCCGGCGTCCTGCTGGCCCTGGACAAGTAACACCGACCGAGAGTCGGCGGCCGTCCGCCGACTCTCCACACCGACCGGACCGCGAGGTCCGGTCGGTCTCGTCCGGATCAGGCCGTCTGCAGACCTTCCATGTAGTCGCGCAGCTCGGGTAGGGCGGTCATCTTCTCGTAGAAGAAGTTGTTGACCAGGTTGAGCAGGCGTTCCCGGGCAGCTTCCGCCTCACCCGAGTCGATACCTTCGGGTCGCGACACCCCGTCGCGCAGGCTCAACAGGGCGGCGACGATCTCCTCCTCCTCGACGCCCTCGAGCGCACGGATGACCCCGATGATCGCCCGATCCACCTGCCCGATCACGGTCTGGCGATCCATCGTCGACTCCCCCTCGATCGCCTCATCGATGGTGCGCACCACGGCGTACACCTGATACAGCACGGTCGCCGGCTCGTCGAAGATCTCCCGGAGGAAGGCGGCCTCGACGTAACGGCCGTTCAATCGAAAGATGTTGTACATGCGCTTCGCCGCCTTGCCTACGTTACGCCCCTCGCCGGAGATGTACTTGCGTACTTCCTTCTCGAGCGCCTTCACATAGTCGTCGAGTGCATCCGCCGACACGTGCTGGGCCAGCTTGTTGAACAGGGGTATCTCCTCGGCGTTGAGGTAGACCTCCTGGAAGTAGGGGTCCAGGTAGCCGTCGAGCGGCGTGATCGAACCGTCGGGCGCCTCCCAGGTGACGTCGAGCATGTTCGAGGCATTGGCGACCTGGCGACGGACCGGGTCGGCGACCACCCAGTCCAGCTTGCACCAGCCAGGCTCGTGGGCCACGTCCTTCCAACGGATCGTGACTTCCCCGCCCGATCCGTCGACGCCGGTGAACTGCCCGGTTACGACGTCGTCAGCGCTCCACGCGATCGGCGTCCCCGCTCGCATGGTCTGGGTGCCACGGGCGACGTCGAAGGGATAGTCGCCGAACTTGACCTCGATCAGCCGGTAGGTCTCCCCTTCCAGCGTGTCGAGTGCCTTCTTCCGCAGCACCTCGCCGATGCGCCGGCAGGCATCCTCCCGGGTCGGCGCCTTGATGTTGACTCGCTCGAAGAAGTCGGCATCGCCGGGATACGTCTGGATCTTGGATTGGGCGGCGGAACCGCTCAGGGCCAGCGCGGTCTCGACGTCGTCCTCGTCCGGGATCTCCACCAGGGCTCCGATGGCACGGAAGAAGGCGATGTCGACGGGGGAGAAGTCGAGCATGGCGACGCTATGGCCGAACACGCCGGTTCGGTGGTCCAACGTGACCTCGTCTCCCTCAGCGGCGAGGTCGATGCGCCGCAGCCAGTCGGCGGCATCCTCCTCCTTGAACTCCAGACCGGCGTGTCGGGCGGATTCGACTATGCGTTCGAGATCGGGGTGTGCCATGGTCAGAGCCTCCAGTCGCCAGTCACCAGAGTCGCCAGTCACCAGCCGCCAGCACGGCAGCCGACCGACACATGACACTACCCGCGCCACCGTATCGCCGTCCGCCTCTGGCTGGAGGCTGGTGGCTGGTGGCTGCGGCGCCGGTAGCGCCCCTAGACGTTCTCGCCCATGAAGATCGACGAAACCGATTCGTCCTCGAAGATGGCCTTGAGGGTGTCGGCGAGGAGCGGTCCGATCGACAGGATGGTCAGGTTGGGCAGCTCCTGCGCGTCGAGCGGCACCGGAACGGTGTTGGTGACCACCACCGCTTCGATCGGCGAGTTCTTGATGCGGTCGACCGCCGGCGGCGACAGCACGCCGTGGGTGGCGAGAGCCCTGACCGAGAGAGCGCCTCGCTCCATCAGGAGATCGGCGGCGGCGGTGATGGTCCCGGCGGTGTCGATGATGTCGTCGATGATGACGCAGTGCCGGGCAGCGACGTCTCCGACGATTTGGAGAGCGGTCACGTCGTTGGCGATGTCGGTACGCCGCCGCTTGTTGACGAAGGCAACCTCGGCATCGAGCCGTCGGGCGTACTTCGAGGCCTGCTTCACCCGCCCGCTGTCCGGTGACACCACGGTCAGCGGCGCCGGGACGGTGGCGGCCACGAACTCACTGAAGATCGGCAACGCGGTGAGCGAGTCGAACGGCTTCTCGCTGAAGCCCTGGATCTGCGGGGAATGGAGATCGACCGACACCAGGCGATCGGCGCCGGCGGCGAGGAACAGATCGGCCATGAGCCGTGCCGAGATCGGCTCCCGGGGCATACCTTTCTTGTCCTGCCGGGCATACCCGTAGAACGGGACAACGGCCGTGATCCGCTTCGCCGACGCCCGCTGCAGAGCGTCGATCATGATCAACTGCTCCATGATGTGGTAGTTGATCGGGTGGCTGTGACTCTGGAGCACGAAGCAGTCGGCCCCGCGCACGCTTTCGTTGAATCGGACCCGGATCTCGCCGTTGGCGAACTGGGATCGGTGGACGTCGCCGAGCGAGACACCCAGCAGGTCGGCGACTTCCCGAGCGAGCGGCTCGTTGGCCGACCCGGTGAAGAGCATGAGGCGCTTTCGGTTCGGTGTCTCCATCGATGCCTACTCGTCCTCCGCCTGGTGCAACCGCTCTCGGCGCTCAGCGTACCCGGGGATCTCCTTCTGCGCGGACCGCTCCACGGCGAGTGCGCCCGGTGAGACGTCGCGCGTGATCACAGAGCCCGCCCCGGTGATGGCGTCGTCGCCGACAGACACGGGCGCCACCAGCATCGTGTCCGAGCCGATGAACACCCGGTCGCCGATGTGGGTCTCGTGCTTGTCGTACCCGTCGTAGTTGCAGGTGATGGTGCCGGCGCCGATGTTGCTGTGCTCGCCGATCGTGGCGTCACCGACATAAGCGAGGTGCGGCACCTTCGATCCCTCGCCGACCGTCGATGCCTTGATCTCGACGAACGAGCCCGCCTTGGCGTCGCGGTGCAGAACCGTCCCGGGACGGAGGCTGGCGAAGGGACCAACATCCACTCCGGGACCCACCGAGGCGCCGCGGACCACCGAATACCAGATCCGCGCCCCGTCGGCGACCTCCGAGTCGGCGACGAACACCTCGGGGCCGAGGCGTACCCCTCGTCCGACACTCGATCTCCCCTCGATGTGGGTTCCCGGGTAGATGGTGGTACCCGGACCGACCGACACCGCGGCGTCGATGTACACCCGGCTGGGATCCGGCATGTCGACGCCTTCGCGCATCAGAGCGCCGTTGATCCGCCCCCGGAGTACGGCGGCCACGCCGGCGAGCTGCTCGTGGGTGTTGACGCCCAGTACCTCGTCGGGATCGGTGACCGCCACCGCAGCGACGCCGTCGGGTACCAGGGCGGCGACGACGTCAGTCAGGTAGCGCTCGCCCTTGGCGTTCGCCTCGCCGATGTCACCGAGCACCCGGGCAAGGGCTCCAAGCCTGAAGACGTAGGTCGACACCGCCACCTCGTCGATGGCGAGCGTCGCCTCATCGGCATCGACGTGCTCGACGATCCGGGAGACCCGCTCGCCGTCCCGAACGACGCGGCCGTATCCGCTCGGATCAGCGAGGCGAGCGGTGAGCATGGTGCACGCGCTGCCACCGGCGGCGTGCGCCTCGAGCAGGGACCTGAGGGTGCCTGCGGTGAGCAGCGGCGAGTCGCCGGGCACCACCAGCACGGTGTCGTCGGCTGCTCCCGCCGTCGCTCCAAGCGCGACCTCGGCGGCGTGACCGGTGCCCCCGGGGAGATCCTGGACCACACTGATCACCCCGTCGGGCAGAACGGCTACGAGGTCGTCGGCGCCCTTCGGGATGACGACCACCACGTCGTCGGCGCCGGCTTCGCGGACGGCGGCGACGACCCAGGAGACGAGGGAGCGGCCAGCGACCTGGTGCAGCACCTTCGGAAGGTCGCAGCCCATTCGGGTGCCCTTGCCGGCGGCGAGGATCACCGCCCGAACGGTCATCTTTGATCAACCTCCCATCGAGTGGCTGGGGGGATAGGACTCGAACCCATACTTTGGGGACCAAAACCCCACGTGCTGCCGATTACACCACCCCCCACGGGGGCGGGGGCAGTGTACCCCCGGGGGTGCCGTCCCAACCCCGGTCGACCGGCGACGCGGCAGCGCCGAAGCGGCCATCGACGGCGAGCGCAGCGTCGTCGGCTTCGTCGCGGGTGACGAAGAACCCGAAGACGGTCGGACCGCTCCCGGTCACCATCGCCTCCTGACCCCAGACCCGTGAGCACTCGGCGATCCAGTCGCCCAACTCGGGGCGCACCACGAGGGCGGCCGGGACCAGGTCGTTGACGAGCGGGCCGTACTCCCGGAGTCCCGGCGGAAGGGCACTCGCCTCCAGCGCCGGGCCATGCGGACCATCGAGCCGATCCCAGGCATCGAAGACGTCCTTCGTGCTGAGGGGGAACGGCGGGGTGACCACGGCGAGGTGGTAGTCGCCGGGGAGCTGCACCCTGGTCAGCACCTCTCCCCGTCCTTCGACCAATACCGACCCGCCGGTCAGACACACCGGCACGTCGGAGCCGAGCCCTGGCGCCAGCGCCCGCACCTGGCGTTCGCCCACCCCAACGAGGCCGGCCGTGGCGACCAGGGTCGCCGCCGCGTCGGCGCTGCCGCCCCCGAGGCCCGCCGCCACCGGGATGTGCTTCTCGAGATGCACGGCGAACCGGGCAACGGACGAGGACGCCCGCCTCACGGCCTCGACCGCCCGCCACGCCAGATTGTCCTCGTCGGCGACGAGTTCGGTGTCGCCACCCACGCTCACCTCGTCATCCTCGGCGAGGTCGACCGACACCGAGTCGGCGAGGTCGATCGACTGGATCAAAGAACGCACCTCGTGGAAACCGTCGGGCCGCCTGGCCCCGACCCTGAGGTCGAGATTGACCTTGGCGTGGGCGCGCAGGATGGTCACGCCGCAGCCGCCAGCCGGAGGAAGTCGTCGGAGGCGAGTTCCTCAGCACGCCGCGTCGGATCGATGCCGGCGGCCTCCAGGAGCGCGCCGGGGTCGTCGACCACTGTTCGCAGGGACGATCTGAGCATCTTGCGTCGCTGGCCGAATGCCGCAGCCGCCAGGGCGATCGCCGCGGGAGCCAGCGGATGGGGTTCGATCCGATCCATCACCACAACCGACGATGCCACGGGCGTCGGTGGCGTGAAGACATGGCCCGGGGCGCGGAGCACCACCGAGGCGTTGGCATGCAGGGCGACGATCACCGACGGCACGCCGTAGGTGCGGCTCCCGGGCACCGCGACGAATCGATCGATCGCCTCGCGCTGCAGCATGACCACCATTCGGCGTACCCGCGGTGCATGCCGGAGCACATCGAGGACCAGCGGAGTGCCCACGTTGTACGGCAAGTTGGCCACCATCGCCCACTCCCCCGCCGGCAGGTCGGCCTCGAAGTCGACCTTCATGGCATCGACAAACCGTATCTCGACGCCGCCGATGCCGGCGAGTGTCTCGTCCAGCACCGGCCGCAGCGACTCGTCGATCTCGTAGGCGATCACGGAGGCTCCGGTGGCGGCGAGGGCTCGGGTGAGCGTGCCCGCACCGGCACCGACCTCGACCACGAGATCTCCGGGACCGGACCCGGCGATCTCCACGATCCGCCGCACCGTGTTCGGTTCCGTCAGGAAGTGCTGACCGAGCCGCTTCGACAACCGAATCCCATGGCGAGCCAGCAGGTCGGTGGTGGCCGAACGGCCCAGGGGCTCAGACATGCCCGAACACCCGGGCCGCGGTCTCTGTCGTGGCGGCCGCCACCTCCGACTCGGCGACTCCCCATACGGTGGCGAGGGCACGCCCCACCGACACCACATTCGCCGGCTCGTTGGGCAGGTGACGGTAGGGGGGTGGGGTCAGGTACGGCGTGTCGGTCTCGACCATCACGCGATCCATCGGCGCGACCGCGGCACCTCGCCGCACGGTGTCTCCGGTGGTAAAGGCCACCGGACCGGCGAACGAGAAGGTCACGCCGAGCTCCAGGAACCGCTTGGTCCACCTGGGTCCACCCGTCCAGCAGTGAAGGATGGCACGGTCACTCCACCCGGAGGCGGCGAGGATGGCATGCACGTCCTCGAAGGCGTCCCGACAGTGCACGATCACCGGTAGGCCGAGGGAGGCGGCGAGCCGCACCTGGTCGGCAAAGGCCCCCACCTGGGCATCCCGAGGGGCGAGGTTGCGATAGAAGTCGAGCCCGCACTCCCCGACGGCCACCGACGCCGCGGCGAGGCGCTCGAGAGCATCGCGCTCCGCTGGCCACGACTCCGCCTGGTGCGGATGGAGCCCGGCAGTCGCCAGCACGGTCCCGGGATGATCCGCGGCCAGCCGCTGCGACGCCTCGGAGGTGGCGAGGTCGGTCCCGGGAGCGACCACCCAGGCGACGCCAGCCGCAGCCGCCCGCTCGAGGAGCAGCGCCGGTGCCTCCGCCGCCAGCTGGAGGTGACAGTGGGTGTCGACCCAGGTCCCCGGCTCCCCGTTTCCCGTTCCCCGAGTCGTCACGACGAGCGCCAGGTACGGGCGACGGGCGACGGGCGACGGGCGACGGGCGACGGGCGACGGACGACCCGCCTCACTCTTCCTCGATGCGCGGGAAGAGCACGTCCCCCTTGGTAACGGTCGATGCCGGGAAAACCCCGAACACCGCGGTCGAGGCGAGGGGTCCGTCGATCGGAGAGCCGGGCAGGCCGAGCGCCGACCAGAGTGCCGCCGCCGTACCCGGCATCGCCGGCGAGATGAGGATCGCCCCGACCCGCAGCGTCTCCAACGCGGCGTTGAGCACCTCGTCGAGACGACCCGCCTGCTCTGGGTCCTTGGCCAGGTGCCACGGCTCGGTCGCCTCGATGAAGGCGTTTGCCGCACCGAACAGCCGCCACACGCCCTCGAGCGCCTGTCGGGTTCGGAACTCGCCAAAGAGATCCATCGCCCGCAGTGCCTCGGCGGCAGCGACGACGAGTGGCCGTTCCTCGACGGCCTCGTGGTCGGCGACGGCCGGCACCCGTCCGTCGCGGAAGCGCTCGGCAAGATTGAGGGTGCGGTTCACCAGGTTGCCGAAGTCGTTGGCCAGATCGCTGTTATAGGTCTCGACCATCCCCTCCCACGAAAAGTTGCCATCGGGCCCGAACGACACATCACGCAGAAAGTGATACCGGTAGCCGTCGACGCCGAAGGTCTCCACCAGCTCGTCGGGGAAGATCTGAGTCGCATTCGACTTCGACATCTTGGCCCCGCCGACCAGCAGCCAGCCGTGGGCGGCGATCTGCTCCGGCAGCTCGAGGCCTGCCGACATGAGCATCGCCGGCCACAGCGCCGCATGGAACCGCAGGATGTCCTTGCCGACGACGTGCACGGAGGCAGGCCACTGTCGGGCGAAGCGGTCCGGGTCGTCGCTGAAACCGGCCGCCGATACGTAGTTGATCAGGGCGTCGAACCAGACGTAGGCGACCTGCGAGTCGTCCCACGGCAGGGGGATCCCCCAGTCGAGGCTCGCCCGGGACATCGAAATGTCGGCGACGCCCTGCGACAGGAACCCGACCACTTCGTTGCGCCTCTCGACGGGCACGATGAAGTCGGGGTGTGCCTCGATGTGGGCGAGGAGCGGCTCGGTGTACCGGGACCACCGGAAGAACCAGTTGTCCTCGGAGTGGATCTCCACCGGCCGGCCGTGGACCGGGCACGAGCCATCGACCAACTCGTCGTCGGCGTAATACGCCTCACAGGCGACGCAGTACGGCCCCTCGTAGTGCCCGAGGTACACGTCGCCGTTGTCGTACATCCGCTGCAGCAGCGACTGCACCGTCGCCCTGTGGCGATCCTCGGTGGTGCGGATGAAGTCGTCGTAGTCCAGGTCGAGCAGGGTCCATGCGTCCCGGAAGGTGCCAACGATGCTGTCCACCCACTCCTGCGGCGTGAGCCCCCGGTCGGCGGCGGCCCGGGCGATCTTGAGCCCGTACTCGTCGACGCCGGTGACGGCGAACACGTCCTCGCCGACCAGCCGCCAGTAGCGAGCGACCGCGTCGGTGACCAGCGTGGTGTAGGCCGTCCCGATGTGCGGGCGGTCGTTTGGGTAGTAGATCGGGGTGGTGAGGTACTTCATGGCGGGCGGGTCAGCGTAGTGCCGGCACCCGAATCGCCCGGCACCACCGCCTCTGGGGTTGTAGTCTGGACCGCAGCCGTCCCTCTGGACATGTGGCGGCGTCATTCGAACAGCTACACGGAGGACATATGAGCACCGGCATCGTGCGCAAGATTGACGACCTAGGGCGTGTCGTCATCCCGGCAGAGTTCCGACGCACCCTCGGCATCCACGAGGGCGACGAACTGGAGATTTCGCTCGAAGGCGAGCAGGTGGTCATCAAGCCTCGGATACCCACCCTCATCCACCAGTTCACCGTCGGCCAGTCCGGCCGGGTGACCATCTCCGGCTCAGGCGTCGACCTCGAGGCCGGCGAATACGTCGTCCAGCGGATCGGCCGCAAGCGCTGACCGCCTGATCGGGGCCTCAGGGCGTCCCGATCGTTCGTTCGTAGAGTTCACGACGCGAGACACCTGTCTCGGCGGCCGCCTGCCTGACGGCTTCGGACCGGCTGAGGCCACCGGCGACCAACGCCTCGACCCGGGCGCTGGCGTCGTCGACGGTCGGGCCATCGGGATCGGCTGGGCCGACGACGACCGTCACCTCCCCGCGGGCGGGCACGGATCCCCAGTGGGCCGCCGCTTCCGACACGGTGCCTCTCCAGACTTCCTCGTGGAGCTTGGTGAGTTCGCGCAGCACGACGCACTCCCGGTCCCCCGCACCGCCAGCGGCGAGGGCGGCGAGATCGTCGGCCAGACGCGACGGCGCGCAGAACAGGACCACGGTGCGCGGCTCGACGGCGACGGCGGAGATCCGCTCGGATCTCGCCCGACCCTTGCGAGGCAGGAACCCCTCGAAGACGAACCGCTCGGCCGGTAGTCCGGCGAGCGCCAGCGAGAAGGTGACCGCGCTCGGTCCGGGTACCCCGCTCACCGTCGCCCCGACCGACACCGCGGCCCGAACCGCGGAGAGCCCGGGGTCCGAGATCGCCGGTGTGCCTGCGTCGGTGATCACCGCCACCGTCTCGCCGGCTCCGAGCCGCCCGGCGATCTCGCTCTCGCGGCGCGCCTCGTTTCCGGCGAAGTACGAGACGAGCGGAGTGGACACTCCGAGGCGGTCGAGCAGGATCCGGGCCCGTCGCGTGTCCTCGGCATAGATCACGTCGGCGGCTCCCAGGGCCTCGGCGAGCCGCGGTGGAGCATCGCCAAGGTTGCCGATGGGACTCGAGCAGACGAGGAGGGTGCCAGTCACGGTTACCGGTTACCCGATACCCGTTGCCGGTTGCCGGTTGCCGGTTGCCCATTGCCCGTTGCCGATTGCCCGTTTCCCGTTGCCGGTTGCCCGTTCTTGCGTAACGAGACCTCGACGATGTCGCCGACCTTGGGGAGTTCCGGGGCGAAGGTTTCGATGATGAGGGCCGCCCTCGCGGTATAGAACAAGCGTCGCGGTCTGAGGCGTTGGGCACGAAGGACGCGGCCGCTGCGGTCGCAAGCCACGACGGAGATCCGCCGGGCCATTCCGAAGGTGTGAACGGAGCGGGCCTTCAGCGCCAGGCCGACGGCGGTGCCGATGGTGCGCCGCAGGCCGAACCTTCGGTGGCGCCGGGTCGACGCCACCCGTATCGGACCGGATGACCAGGTCGGCGTCCGCATCTCATAGCACGCCCCTGGTGCTGTCGGCTCGTCTGTGTCCATTCGCACTCCCTGGTGGCGCTAGTAGCCTGCTCCTATGGCCAAGGCAAAGCGCCGTAAATTGCGCGCCCGTCGCTCCAAGGCGAACCACGGCCGTCGACCGAACGCCGGTCGCGGCAACTAGCCCGCGCCCTCTTCTGATCGTGTCTCGACACCCCGTGGGTCCTCGCGGCGCGCCCTCTCCACGGAACCCTAGACCCACCCGCCGGGCCGGGAACAGACCCTCTCAGGACGCGGCAGAGGGGCCCCGGAGGACCCCTCTGCTCTTTCGATCTAGTCCGGTCAGCTCTGTGGCTTGAAGTCCACCCCGGCATCCTTCATCACGGTGAAGGCTCCGAAAGCGGCGAGAGCCGCCCCGGCGAGGCCCACGAAGAGGCCCAACTTCACCAGCTGGGTCTCGGTGACGAAGCGCAGGATGATGAAGACGAGTCCGGCGGCTGTGGCGTAAAAGGCGATTTGCTCGGTTCCGAAGCCTCCACCCTTCACCTCCGACCTGCCCATGTTCTTGAGCAGCAGCAGGACGGCTCCTGCCACTACGAGGAGGCAGCCTCCCCACGCCAAGAACCCGGCGTTCATCGCACTGATGTTGAAACCGAACACGCCATACCAAGGCATGAAGAGGGCCACCAGCGCCAGGACCCCTCCAATCAGGGCAAGCTTCATGCCCATCGAGAGTTTGCTGAAGTCCATTCCCCCGCTCTCCTTTTGTCGTCGACAGTTGGTCGCAGACCTATTGTGGCAGGACCGCCGCCGCCTGTCACAGAGCAGCGCCCGGGTCGTCACCCCTCGCCGACAACCGGGGCGAGGGCGACCCCGACCGCGGCGCCGGCGGCGGCCTCGGTGGCGATCACCATGGCCACGCGACGCTCACCCACCCGTACCTCCACATACCCCGAACCGGTGTCGAACACCGTGACCCCGGGACCGGCTGATCGGCCACGGCCGAGGCCGCGCGCCGCCATGGCGTCGACGAGGGCAGCGGCGATCTCGGCGGCATCGGAGGGCGTGTCCGCTTCGAGGGCGTAGGCGGCGGCGACACGACTGCCGTCCCAGTGGATGCGGAGGTGATCGCCTCCCCAGCCACCCGCAGCGATGATGCGATCGGCGTCGGAGACCCCTTCGAGCAGCAGGTTCTGAAGCCCCCAGGCACCGAGAGGCCCCTCGTCGAACACCTCGTAGCCGGCCAGGTCGAGCGGAGCGAGGGCCACCGGGAGGGCTGGCTCGGAGATGAGGTACTTGCCCGGCTGGAGGATCTGCTCGGTGGTGGAGGGTGCGAGCCGGTACGCCTGATCCACCGCGTCGATCCCCCCGGAATCGACCAGCCGCGACACGAAGCGGAACCCGGCGTCGTACGGGAACACGAGGTCGGCGGCGAACCAGCCGGGAAAAGAGTCGAGCACCGTCGTGTCGGCCGCCAGTGACTCCTCGACGGCCGCGATGTAGTCGCCGATCGGGAGACTCTGGAGGAAAACGAGTTGGAAGTAGGTCGCGTCCCCCTCGGCGAGGGCATGGATGGCGGTAGCGGCGTCGTACTCCCCGCCGCTCGTCAGAGCGTCCAGATCGGCCCACCATTGGAAGTGCTGATCGGTGAGGGCGTGGACCAGCTCGTGGACCACGATGGACCGATCCAGCGGCGACAGGGCCGCATCGGCGCCCACGAACAGTTCCCCGCTCTCCGGGTCGTAGTACCCGGCCACCTGCTCGGCGTAGGCGCCCCGGTAGGCGTCGCCGAGATCCACCGAACGCTCCAGCAGACCGAGCACGGCGTAGATCTCCTGCCACACGGCCACCTCGTCGGGGTCGAGGTCCTCGTCGATCAGATCTGCCACCCGGCGTGCGAGAGCGTCTCTGGTGAGGACGACCACGGTGGGGGGCTCAACGAATTCGAGTCCCCGGATCCGCTCGGTCTCAGCGATCAGCTCGTCGATCTGCCCGCTGACGCCTCCTACCGGCACCGTCGTGCTCGTGGTGGTGGTCGTGGTCTCGACACCGCACGCCGATGCGAGGAGGGTGGCGGTGATGATCAGGACGAGCCGGCGGCGCATCGGTCCAGGTTAGGAGGCGCCGCGACAAGCGGTGTCCGACAGGATCTGAGGCCTGGGACCTGGAGCCTGGTGCCTGGAAGGCCTGCCAGACTCCTCGCCATGAGCATCGTCGAGACCTTCTGGGACCGGTTCGTGGCGGCAATCGGTCTCGACGGCCCCTACGACGCCTGGGGGTTCGGCGACGAGTCGATGCCCGAAACGATGACCGAACTCGCTCTCCTCGTCCGCGACGGACCGAAACGAGCGACGACCGGCGTCCTCGCCGAGTACGAAGACGAGGGTGAGCCCATCGACGAAGTGGGCCGGTTCACCGTGATCCTCGGCGGAGGTGGCGAACCGGTGTGCGTGACCCGTAACACCTCGGTCGAAGTGCGCCGCTTCGGCGACGTCGACGATGAGTTCGCCCGTACCGAAGGCGAGGGGGACGGGAGCCTCGAATACTGGCGATCCTCGCACCAGGAGTACTTCGCCAACGCGGGCTACCCGGTCGACGACGACACGCTGATGGTGCTGGTCACCTTCGAGCTCGTCTGGGATGGACGGAACTAGTCGGGACCCGGAGCAGGCCGCCGCTCGTCCTACAATCGCCGTCCCACCAGGGGGTGTAGCTCAGCCCGGCAGAGCGCTTCCCTCGCACGGAAGAAGTCAGGGGTTCAAATCCCCTCACCTCCACCCCCGGGAAACCCCAAGTGGACTGGGGTTTTCCCGCGCCTGTGGGTGTAGCACCGCGACCGCAGAGTTCTCGCTGCTCCTACACTCGCCTCAACCTGCAGGAGATGAGGCCATCGGAGGAGCGCAGAAGAAGAGCCTCGATGCCCCCGACGAGCGGTTCCGGTCCGGGGGGCTGAGCGCGGATATCGTGCAGGTGGGCGATGCCACCGTCTTCCTCGGTGTGCTCGAGCCCGGGGCCCATTGCGCTCTGGGCGGTCGCAGGCTGACCGGTAACCGGCGAGCCGAGCAGAGTTGCCAGGCGCACCACAGTGGTGTGGTCCTCGAAGGCCTCCTGCACGTGGAGATGGACGACGGATCGCTTCTCGACATCGGGCCCAACGACGTCTACGAAATCCCTCCCGGCCACGACGGTTGGGTCGTGAGCGAGCGGCCCCTGCGGGCAATCAACTGGGCGGGGCTGCGCACATGGTTGCCCGCTCCGGAAACCGGTGAACGGGTGGTCCTGACGTTGCTCATCTCGGACATCGTCGGATCCACCGAACTGGCGGTCCAGCTGGGCGACATTGCCTGGCGTGAGCTCTTGGGGCGGCACAACCATGAAGTTCGGGATCAGTTGGACCGCTTCCGGGGTCGTGAAGTCACCACCACGGGCGACGGGTTCCTGGCAGTGTTCGACGGCGCCGCTCGGGCGATTCGCGCCGGCATCGGTATCCGTGAGCGAGCGCGGACCCTTGGTCTCGAGGTTCGGATCGGGCTCCATACCGGTGAGGTTGAGCTGGTGGGCGACGACGTCCGGGGGGTGGCTGTACACGAGACTGCACGCATAGCCTCCGCCGCATCGTCCGGCCAGATCTTGATCTCCTCTACTACCCATCAGCTGGCGTCGGGAGCGGGCTTGGTGATGGAGCATCAGGGAGAGCGCGAGCTCAAAGGGCTATCCGGCGCTCGGAGCGTTTTCTCCGTGGAGGCGCAGGCCGAGGTGGAGCCGAGTGGCCTGGCGCCCTAAGAGGACATAGGCTTCTGCTACTACTTCCCCGCTTGCTCGGGAGTCGCGACCACACACATGAGGAGCGAGACGCCCAGAACGACGCGAGGCGCCGCGAGCCAAGAAACCTCGTGGTATCGCCGGCGCCCGGCGGCGCCGGAGCCAACAGCTACCAGCTACCAGCTACCAGCTAACAGCCAGATCCTCGGTGTCTACGAGCCGACGGGTTCGGTGGTGTCGGAGTCACCTGGGGAGGTGTTGTCCGGCCGGTCGTTGTCGGCGCAGGCGACGGTTGCGAGGCTCAATGCGAGGGTGAGTAGGGGGATCATCAGACGCTTCTTGAGATCGGGCATCGAAGTACCGTAGCCGACCATCGACGCTCCTCAGAGCAACCGGAATATCAATCGGAATACTGCGCGGGACCACCTACCCTTGTCCCGATGCCTCCCGTCGATCCCGGAACTCAAATCCGCGCCCTGAGGGCGACCACCGCCGTCCTGACGGCCGCGGCGGTGCTGATCGGCGCCTATGCGTTCTTCCAATGGCAGTTGAGTGGATCCTCAGGGGCCGAAGCGGCCGAACCGGCCGCGACGCCGACCACCCTCGTGCCCGCCACGAGCACCACGACAACCACCACGACGACGATCACTCTCCCCTTGAAGTCCCCGGATTCCCCGCCGTACGGACCTCGCTACACCGTCCCCCTCTACGAGGCGGCCAACGACGCCAAGCAGCTCGCCGTCGATATCGCTCGCTGGCTGACCACGTATGAGGAAGCCACCGACCACCCGGGAAGGCTGCATGCACTCGCTAGCGGCGATGGCATCGACCTGCTCGCCGTCGCCAGCGGGCCGCTGACCCATCCCGGATCGTGGTCGAGGGGCGAGATCCTCTACCCGCAGCTGGGTGGGTGGAGGAACAACAAAGTGTCGGTGATGGTCGTCACCCGCCAGACGGTGGGCCTCGGCGCAGAGACCCAGTTCTCGGTGGTGAGGACGCTCGACATCCGCCTCGCCCGCGGTGAGTTCGGCTGGGAGTTCGACTACCTGGACTCGGCCGGCGGGACCTTCGACCGCCTCGAGGACCTCACTCTCGCCCATTCCGTGGCCCGGGACTCCCGGATCGAGATGCCCGACTCGGCGCGCCTCGACATCCTGTCGGGTCGAGTGTCGCCACTCCTCCTCAAGGTGATGGCCGAGATGGCGAACCGGACGCCCTACGGAGTGGTGACGATCACCACCGGCCACCCGCACAACGTGTTCGAGACCGATCGGATCAGCCACCACACGCTGGGGCGAGCCGTCGACATCTACCGAGTCGGGGACCGTTTAGTCATCGACGATCGCGGCCCGAACTCGGCTATGCACGCCCTGGTGGCGTGGCTCTACGACCACAACGACGTGCTCCAGGTGGGAAGCCCATGGGACCTCGACGGGTCGCAGGACCGGCGTTCGTTCACCGACGCGGTCCACCAGGACCACCTCCACATCGCCGTCGAGGAAGAGGGCCACGACGACGAGTGATCCTCAGCGAGGATCAGTGGCGAACCAGCGGAGCGCTGGCGCGTAGGCCATCTCGTGCCCTGCCTGGAAGAGGACCAGCCAGACGTTGGCCGACTGCCGGGCGAACACCACACGGGGGTCCCCATCGCCGAAGAAGGTTTCGGTGGTGATCGACCCGGCGAGGTGTTCGGGGAGGCGCCGGCGCCCAATCGCCTCCACCTCCTCGGCGGTCAGGTGGTCCTCGGGGTCGGCGAGCACGTTGAAGGCGTTTACTGAGTGGCTCGGCGGGAGCAACCAGTCGGCACTGCCCTGTGCGATGAACACCGGCACGCCATGCTCCCTGGCGGTCTCCAGATAAGTCGACGGGCTCCGACGCCGACATTCTTCCTCGGCCTCCGCGTTGGAGGTCGGGTCGCCGCCGCAGGCGGTCCGGATCTGCCAGGGGTACGACTGTCCCGCCCGGCGGTAGAAGTCGATCAGGTCGTACACCGGCGACCACGCCGCCACGGCGGTTACCCGGTCGGGATGGCGGCCCGCCAGGATGAGCGACATCATGCCGCCACCGGAGTAGCCGACGGTGTACACCCGATCAGCGTCGACCCCATCTTGGGCTACCGCATAGTCGATCGCGTCGACCACGTCCTGGACAGCGAGCTCCGATGCCACCGCATCGGCGTGCGTGTTGGCCCCCCGGTAGTTGGGGGCGATCAGCGCCCAGCCGTTCTCCCGGGCCCATAGGGCGAAGGGGATGCTGGCGTGCTGCAGGTAGGGAGCGCTCCAGGAGTGGAGGACCACCAGGAGGGGTTGGTCCCGCTCACCGCTCGGAGCCAACCAGAGTGCAGGCTGTTCGGCACCGTCCGCGGTGGACGTGATCCGAATGTCCTCGACCTCCGGGACGTCCCGTTCCCAGCGCGCCAGGCTGCGTGAAGTGCGGCCGCTGTAGTTGGGGATGATGTAGATCCCGCTCAGCGACTCGAAAGTCACCGGGTCAAGCGGCACCAGGGTGGTCAAGGTCGCGGTCGGGGCTTCTTCGGGGGATCCGGTCGTGGTCGAGGCAGGGTCGTCGGCCGAACTCGTGGTGGTCCGCTCGGAAGTACCCGTCGTCGACTCGACGCCGAAGTGGTCGGGGATCTCGATCGCGGTGCAGGCGGACACCGCGATGAGCAGGGCGAGAAGGGCGAATGGGGTCGTTCTACGGCGTATCACGGGGAACCTCATACCCTGCTGGTGGTAGGCGACAAACCGGCGCGGCCGGTGATATCGAGGGGGGCTTTCGGGGTAATAGGCTAGGTGGACGCGGGAGAACCGGAGACATGGAGCGCATACCAGCACTCGACGGACTGCGCGCCATCGCCATCGTGATGGTGGTCGGCTACCACGTCGACAATAGCCTCGTGCCTGCGGGATTCTGGGGCGTGCTCCTGTTCTTCGCCCTGTCGGGCTACCTGATCACGCGGCTGTTGTGTGTCGAGGTCGACAGGGATCAACGGCTGGATGTGAGGTCCTTCTACCTGAAACGCGGGCTTCGCCTGTTACCCGCTCTGATCGTGGTCTGCCTGGTGCTGCTGGTCGTCGGCACCGACTGGGCCAGCGTGACTCCGGCACTCGGGTACTACGCCAACTATGCACGGGTCGCGGGGGCCGACCTCGGACTGCTCACCCACACCTGGTCCCTTGCGGTGGAGGAGCACTTCTATCTGCTGTGGCCGCTGGTGATCGGTGCCGTGCCGGCGACGCAGCGCGTACGCGTTGTCGGTCTCCTGGCCGCAGTGGCCATCGCCTGGAGGGTGGTGGCGATCCAGGTGATGTCACCGGGTTGGGTGTACAACGCCACCGACACCAACGCTGCCGCCCTGCTCGCCGGGTGCTACCTCGCCGTCGCCCGACCGCGTCCCTGGAGGTGGACGGGGTGGTCGGTTCCCGCATTGCTCGTCCTGATGTTCCTCCCCGTATTCGGCGAGGAGGGTTCTGCCTTCCTCTGGGGTGGCTTCGTCGCCATCGCCCTCGGCGTGGTGGCGATCCAGCACGCCGTCACCCGACCCGCCTGGTTGGAAGGGCGGGTGCTGGTGTGGCTCGGGCAGATCTCCTACGGGCTCTACCTGTGGCACTACGTGTTCGTGCGCAGCGACTCCATCCCCATCTGGGTGGCGCTCCCGCTCACGGTCGTCGTGGCTGCCGCCTCCTGGTACCTCGTGGAGGAGCCGATCCGACGGTTGCGGGAGCGTTTCGGTGACCGGAGGCCGAGGAGGGACTCCCAGGTCGGTGTGGGCAACGGGCGAGCGACGGGCAGCGGAGCCGCCGTCGTGGAAGCGCCAGGCCCTCCGCACTTCGACAACGCAGTCGCCGGTCGTCGGTCCCGACGGGTGGGTAAACGGCGCTGACTCGTCGCTTACTGCAGGCTGGGGAGGAGGATCGAACCATCGGCCAGGCGGCCCTGAGGTAAGCGATCGTCACCGCGCCGGCGAGACCGGCTTCATGTCGTCGCCCTCGTCGAGCGCGGGTCGCCGCTGTGCAGTCGCCGGACGCTGCTGCGACTGCTTGATGCTCAGCAGCATGGCCACGTAGGCGGCGAGGGCGACGCCGATCAGGACGTTGGCGATCAGCAACGGCACAGACCCGGTGATGATCGCCAGGATCAAGGTCACCGGGACCGCGGCCCCGAGCCCGAGCAGCGCCATGCGACGCCGGGCGAGCACCCCTTCACGTGCCGACGGACCCTGCGGCGGCGCCGGCCGGCGCTGCTGTGCTGTCGGTGAGCTTTTCGATTGGGTCACGCGACGGACCTCCTGGTGGGGGCATGATCGCCTCACGACGACGACGCGTCCCCTCAGTATGAAGCGAATTCCACCCGATCGGCGGCATTGTGACGAAATCCGCCGATCAATGCTCGCCGGACACACCCGTCAACAGTCTTACCGCGTGCACCAGGGCGGGGCCGGCGACTGCCAGACCTTCGGTGACGCCTGCCACCGATCCGGGCAAGTTGACGACGAGAGTCGAGCCGATCACGCCGCTCACGCCGCGGGAGAGCATCCCGTGGGGATTGTCGCCGAACGTGGCGGCACGCATGGCTTCGGAGATCCCCGGCGCGGGGCGCTCGATCACCGAAGCAGTGGCCTCGGGGGTGAGATCCCGGGGCGCCAGCCCGGTGCCGCCGGTGGTCACCACCAGTACTGCACCGTCGGCGACCGCCCCCCGGATGGCGCCAGCCACCGGCTCGATTCCGTCAGAAACCACCCGCAGCTCGGGTGAGAAGCCGAGTGCCTCCAACGCGGCGAACGCGGCCGGTCCCGAACGATCCTCGGCTTCGCCGCGGCTCACCCGGTCCGAGACCGTGACCACTACCGCCTTCATCGGCGCCACTCCCCCGACGATCCACCCGCCTTGCTGAGGAGCCGCACCGGGCCGATCTCGACGCCGTGATCGAGTCCCTTGACCATGTCGTAGAGGGCGACCGCCCCGATGGCGGCACCGGTCATCGCCTCCATCTCGACGCCGGTGCGGCCGGTGGTGGCCACGGTCACCACGATGCGCGCACCGTCCGCCATTTCCTCCACCTCGACGCCGATGGAGGTGAGGGCCAGTGGATGGCACAGCGGGATCAGGTCCGGCGTCCGCTTGGCGGCCATGATGGCGGCGAGGCGGACCACGGCGAGCGCATCCCCCTTGGGGAGGCCGCCGGAGAAGAGGGCGGTGCGGATCGCGTCGCTCATCGTCACGATCGCCTCGGCGGTGGCGCGGCGATCGGTGACCGGCTTGTCGCCGACGTCGATCATGCGGGCTCGACCGGACTCGTCGAGGTGCGACAGCTCACTCATGACAGAGCCTCCTTCATCGTTCGGGTCTCTGGATTTCCGAACCACTCCACGGTGATCATCTCACCCTCGGCGGTGTCGCCAACACCGACGGGGATCACCCCGAACACATCCGCCACCGCCATCGCCGACAGGACGTTGGACACCTGGGTCCCGGCCCCCACGACCTTCGGTGCCCCGTCGCCCTCGACGAGCCGCATCCGGAGAAACACCGTCTTGGACGGATCGGTCGACAACGCCTCGCCGCACTCGACCCTTGACTGCGGTCGAAACAGCCGGGTCGCACCCATGCGCCGCAGCAACGCAGGCCGGACGAACTGCTCGAAGGCGACGAACGCCGATACCGGATTGCCGGGGAGTCCAAACAAGGGAACCCCGTCGATGACCCCGAAGGCGAACGGCTTTGCCGGTTGCATGGCGACGCGCCACAGGTCGACCGAACCGAGCTCACCGAGGATCTCCTTGACCAGGTCGTGGTCCCCCACCGAGACGCCACCGCTGGTGACGATGGCGTCGGAGCCGGCCACCGCCTCGGCGATCGTGGCTCGCAGGGCAACCGGGTCGTCGCCGACGATGATCGGTCCGTGTACCTCGGCGCCGAGCTGCTCCAACAGCCCGACCAGCATCGGCCCGTTGGCATCACGAATGGCACCCGGGGTGAGCGTCGTCGTCGCCGGGTCGGTGACCTCGTCACCGGTGGAGAGCACGGTGACCGTCGGCTGAACCGCCACCCGCGGCTCGGTGACTCCGAGCGACGCCAGTACTCCCAGGTGAGCGGCCGACAGCCGATCGCCAGTGGAGAACACTGTCGTTCCCTCCGCCACGTCCCCACCCCGCGGACGGACGTGGGCCCCGGGGGGCACCGTCCGCTCGACGCGGACCCGGTCACCGTCGACGGTCGTGTCCTCCACCATCACGACCGAGTCGGCTCCGTCCGGAATCGGTGCGCCGGTCATCACCCTGATGGCGGTGCCTTCGGCGACTGCCCGCGAGGCGACCCGTCCGGCGGGGACATCATCGACGATCAGGAGATCCACCACGCCGGAGGCCAGGTCGCTGCTTCGCACGGCGAACCCATCGACCCCCGAGTTGGCGAACGGTGGGACCGGGTGAGGAGCGGCGACGTCCTCGGCCAGGATCCTCCCCAGGGCCTGCGACAGCGGCACCGTTTCCGACCCGAGCGGAGCCATGGCGGCGAGGACCTCACGCTGCGCATCGGAGAGCGGCTTCACCGCGGTTCGAGGCTGTTCTCGGCGCCCGAGATGAGCCTCCGTATGTTGGCGCGATGCCGACCGACGACCAGCACGATCGTCGCTGCACTCCACACCAGCGACCATCCGTCGTTGCCCAGCCACCAGAGTGCGGGCACATAGAGCGCAGCGTTGACCAGCGAGCCGACCGATGCCTTGCGGGTGATCACGGTGAGCAACGCCCACAGCCCGGCGAACACGAGACCCAACATCGGCGCCAGCCAGAGGACGCCGCCGCCGGCGCTGGCGACGCCCTTGCCTCCCCGGAATCGATGCCAGACCGGGAAGCAGTGACCGACCACCGCGAAGAAGGCGCAGGCGAAGGCAGTGGTCTTGTCGACAACGAGCCCGCCGAGCATCGCAGCGACGAACCCCTTGGCCATGTCTCCGACGACCACCACCGCGGCCGCCTTGCGACCCATGCTGCGCAGGACGTTTGACGCACCTGGGTTGCCGCTGCCGTGGGAGTAGATGTCGACCCCGAACATCCGCGGGACGATCACGCCGAAGTCGATGCTGCCGATCAGGTAGGCACCGGCGACGACGATGGCAGCGATAGGGTCCACGGCGGCGAGTCTAGGAACCGCCCGACCGACGCCCTCGAGCGGTTCACGGCTCGGTAGCCGCCACCAGCATCCCGGCGCGTTCGGCGGCGGCGACCAGCGGGGCCATCTCCCCGGGAACGGCGACCAGCGACGGTGTGTAGTCCAGGGAGAATCGGTCGCCGCGCTGGGCGGCGACCACGATCCCCGGGATGCTCATCGGCGGCTCCACCACCACCAGCATCACCGCGGTACCGACGGCGGACCGCGATGGCAGGTCGACGGGCACTGCCCACCACCCGTCCGGCACGGTTGCTACCGGGGCGATCATCGACGGTGTGATCGGATCACCCGCCCCGATGGCGATGGCGGCGGCCCCTGCGCCCAGATCGGGCGCAGGCAGGGCACCGAGCGGCAGTGACCGCCACTCGATGACCTCGTCGGTGAACGCTCCCCCGGGCGGGATCGCACGCGCCGCGAAGGGGTACGGCTCGGTCGCCGCCGAGCGCAGATCCCAGACCAGGGCGAAGAGCACCAGGAGACCCGCACCGATTCGTCGTAGATGCGGTGGACGCTGCAGCCAGTACACCGCGGCACCGTATCGGGCGACCCGCCGCCCGGGAAGGGGTCTGGCGGACGGTCACCGCTATCGTCCCACCGATGGTCACCGCTGCCTTCTGGGGCTTCATCCAGGGCATCACCGAGTTCCTCCCGATCTCATCGAGCGGTCACCTCTCGCTCGTCCCTGCCCTGTTCGGCATGGTGGAGCCCGACCTGGCGACGACCGCCGTCCTCCATCTGGGAACCCTGGCAGCCGTCGTCTGGTTCTACCGCCGCGAGGTGATCGGCCTCGTCACCCGGCCACTCGCCGCCGACAACCGCCACCTGTGGATGCTCCTGATCATCGGCACCATCCCGGCGGCGATCGCCGGCCTCACCCTCGACGGACCACTCGAGATCATCTTCTCGGAGCCGTGGATGGCGGCGGTGGCCCTCATCGTCACCGGAGTCATCATCGGCCTGAGCCGCTGGCTGCCGCTCGGCAATCGCCGGGTGAGCGACGCCCGGATCCCAGATGCCCTCATCGTCGGCATGGCGCAGGCGGTGGCTTTGGTCCCGGGCATCAGCCGGTCCGGGATGACGATCACCGCCGGACTCGCCCAGGGCATGACCAGGGTCGAGGCAGCGCGTTTCGCCTTCTTACTCGGTATCCCGGCTATTGCCGGCGCCGGGCTGCTCGAGGGGCTAGACCTGATCGACCGGGGCGGATTCGAGCCGTCGCTGCTCGTCGGTGTCGCCGTGGCTGCCGTCACCGGGTACGCCGCCATCTCGTTCCTGGTGCGGCTCATCGCCCGCATCGGGATCGCGCCGTACGCGATCTACTGCATCCTGTTCGGGCTGTTCGCCTACCTCAGGCTGTGAGGGGGCGAGCCTATTCGCTCACCCCCTGACGCTCAGCCCGGCGCTCCAGATGCGCTCACCGGTGAACAGCTTGCGCTCCGGATCCCACGGGAAGTAGATCCCGACCCGGAACTCGACGCGCTCGCCGGTCGGTTCCTGCCCGAGCCACGGCCCCAGGCTGGTGCCGTGGACGTCGGCCATCTCGAACACACCCTGCGGGCCGATGACGATGTCCGAGAGTTCGAATACGATGTCGGGAAAGGCTCCGAGCAGACCCGTGTAGAAGCGCGTGGCGCCCTCGTGACCCTCCCAACGGTGGCCCGAGTCGACCAGCTCGTACACACAGTCCTCGGTGAGGGTGGCGAGCAGCCCGGCGATGTCGCGGGCGTCCTCGGCCTTGCTGTGCTGCTTCCACAGCTCGCGCACCTCGTCGTAAGCCTCGTCGCTGACGGGTCGGCGCAACAGCTCGAGGACGGCTTCGTCGGCCACGGGATACTCCTCAGGTTCGGGATCCGATCGTACCCCGAGGGGCGAGGGGCGAGGGGCGAGTTCGCTCGCCTCTATCGCTCGCAGGGTCACGGACTCCGCCGACACCGTCGCCTCCAGGGCTATTGATTCGGGACCGACGAGAGCATACGGTCTCCGCATGCCGCGCTCCACGAGCGCACGGCTGGCGGTGCTGCTGATCATCATCCCAATCGCTCTCGCTCTGCGAACCGCGGCGCGCGCCGACGACCGGTGTGTCGTCACCCCGACCGGCATCAAGTGCTCGTTTGGGGGCGCGACCACCTCGACGACGGTCACCACCACCAAGCCGCCGCTCCGCTACCTGGTGATCACCGCGAGCGGGTCCGGGTCGTGTTGGTACTGGTCGCGGTACCCACCCGGTCTCGACTCACTCGATCCTGCCAACGACCAGGCCATCATCTTCACCAGGGCCGCTCGTCCCCGGTGCGTCTCGGCACGGCCACCGACCACGACGATCAACACCGGCTCGATCGCCTGGGGCGTCTTCCGCTCCTGGACCCTGGCGACTCCCTCCCCGCGCCTGAGACCGACCGTGGGGATCACCAACCTGGACAGCGTGCTGACGGCGCCGCGGCCCACGCCCCTTCGTCACCGCGAGACCCTTCCCGACAGACGGGTGCTCGAGGTGGAGGCTCGGGTGATCTCGGTGCTCGTGGACTGGGGCGACGGTACGCCCACCTTCGCCCACGACCCGCCAGTCGCCGCCGGAGGCGGTGCCCGCCACGCCTACCGGCTCAAGACCTGCACCCCCACCTACCGTCGCAACCACCCACGAGGCGCGGCCTGCCATCCGACGCTGGCCGCATACCGGATCACGGTCACCCACTCATGGCAGGGCCGCTACCGCACCGGCGGGTCGTGGACCGTACTCGGAACCATCCCCCGCTCGACCACGAGGTCCTACGACGTCGACGAGGTCTACGGCGTCCCGGTAGCGCCGTAGGAAGGGGGGAGGCCAAGCGCTACGTGGGCCCCGCGACGCGTCAGCCCTCCCCCCCCGTCATCGGCCGGCGGCCGATGCCACCTCCCCCTTCAGGGGAGGGGACCGCAAACACGCCGTCGCCTTCCGCAATCGGCCTATGGCCGCTGGACCTCTATCGCAGGCCGGTACCCTCGTGTCTCATGTCCACGACCACGATCGCGGTGCGGTGGGGCGAGCTCGACCCGTATAACCACGTCAACCACGCCACCTACCTGACTTACTGCGAAGAGGCGCGCATCGGCGTCCTCGACGGCATCGGGTGGGACATGGTCACGCTGGAACGGGCGGGCTTTCGGGTAGTGGTCGTCGGCATCGACGTCGCCTTCAAACGCCCGGCCGGGCCGGGCGACAGCCTGGTCGTGACGACCACCCTCGCCGACCTCGGGGCGTCGGCGAGCACCTGGCGCCAGGTCATCACCCGCAACGGCGAGGTACTGGTCGAGGCGACGGTGCGCGCCGCCTGCACCGACCTCGACGGCAAGCCGGTACGCACGCCGCAAGAGTTCCGCCAGGCGCTCGAGCCACTGCTGGAGCAGGGATGACCGACCCAAGCCTGCCACCGGCGGCGATCGCCGAGGCGCTCGACAAGGCAGCGGTGGCGTGGCTGACCACCGTGCGCCGCGATGGTCAGCCGCAGGCCTCCCCGGTGTGGTTCGTCTACGACGACGCCGGATTCACCATCTACAGCCGACCCGACGCTCAGCGGCTGCGCAACATCGGCCGGCATCCCCGGGTGTCGCTGAACCTGGACAGCGAAGAAGGCGGCCGCGTGGTCACCGTGGAAGGCATCGCCGTGATCACCGACGGACCCCCGAGCGATGCTCACCTGAGCTACCGGGAGAAGTACCTCGAACGGATGACGAGAATGGGGTACACGCCAGAACGCTTCGCCGCCGAATATTCGTCGGTGGTGCGGGTGGTGGCCACCCGATGGAGGGTCGATGTTTAAGAAGCGAGTCAAAGCCACCCACCTCGACACTCTCGACGAGCTCGAGGCGCTCACCGCCGAGGGCAAGCCGGTGCTCATCGACTTCTTCCAGGTGGACTGCAGACCGTGTCGGATCATGTCGGGAATCGTCGACGAGTTGGCCGAGGAGTTCGCCGACACCGCCCATGTGGTCAAGGTCGACGTCCGTCGCGTCCCAGGGGCGGTCGCTGCGTTCACCATCCGTTCCACACCCACCTTCGTCCTCCTGGGCCGGTCGCAGCGCACGCCATCGAAGAAGGCGCGTAAGCGCGCCGGGGGTGCGCCGGCGGTACAGCCGGCGTCGGTGTCGCCGAGGTGGCGCGCCTCGGGACTGGTCAAGAAAGACGACCTGGCGAGAGTGCTGGAAACCAACGGAGCCACCCGCGCCGGGTAGCCTCCAGCGACATCGTGGTCACCGACGTCACCCCCGACGCCGACAATTCATCGCTCAGCGGCCTGACCGATGCCGACGTTCGTCAGCGCATCGCCGCCGGGGCCGTCAACCGGGTCGACGACGGACCCACCCGCACCGTCGGCGACATCATCCGCAGCAATGTCTTCACCCTCTTCAACGTTCTGCTGAGCGTCCTCCTCGCCGTCATCCTGGTGGTGGCCCCACCCCAGGACGCTCTGTTTGGCGTCGTCCTGGTGAGCAACGCCCTCATCGGCATCGTTCAGGAGCTCCGAGCCAAAAGGACTCTCGATCGTCTGGCCTTACTCAATGCGCCGCGTGCGGTGGTGATACGCGACGGGTCCAGGTACGAGGTCCCGGTGGATCAGGTGGTGCTCGACGACCTCCTCGTGGCGTCCGCCGGCGACCAGATCGTCGTCGACGGGGTCGTGGTCACTAGCGAGAGCCTCGAAGTCGACGAGTCGCTGCTCACCGGTGAGGCCGACCCGGTGGCCAAGCAGCGAGCCGACGAGGTTCTCTCCGGCTCCTTCGCCTCGGCGGGTTCCGGCGTTTACAAGGCGCGGCGGGTCGGCAACGATGCCTACGCCGCCCGTCTGGCTCAGGAAGCGAAGAAGTTCACCCTCGTCAGGTCGGAGCTGCGCAAGGGCATCGACGTGATCCTCGCCGCCATCGGGTGGGTGATGACCCCGACCATGGCACTGCTCATCTGGAGCCAGCTGCGAGCCAACGACGAGCTCAAAGAGGCGATCCGGGTGGCCGTCGGTGGCATGGTGGCGATGATTCCCCAGGGCCTGGTCCTCCTGCTGTCGGTCGCCTTTGCCGTTGGCGTAGTGCGTCTCGGGCGCCGCCAGGTGCTCGTTCAGGAACTGCCAGCAGTCGAGGGACTCGCCAGGGTCGACGTCGTCTGCTTCGACAAGACGGGGACCCTCACCGAGGGTCGCCTCGCCGTGGACGAAGTGGTGGCACTCATCGATGCACCCATTGAGGAGGCACTCGGAGCGCTCGCCGCCAACGACACCAGCCCCAACGCGACCACGCAGGCGATGCTGGAGGCATTCCCTCCCCCCTCTGGCTGGCGCCAGATCGCTGCCGTGCCCTTCTCCTCGGCGCGCAAGTGGGCGGCGACCGAGTTCGACGGCAGAGGCACCTGGGTGCTCGGTGCTCCGGAGATGGTCTCGTCGAGCGACCAAGCGATCGCCGAGACGATCCGCACCGCCACCGCGGCCGGCAAGCGCGTGGTCTTGCTCGCTCACAGCCCGAACGCGTTGGACGGCAACACCTTGCCGGCGGGGTTGATACCGGCGGCAGTGGTAGCCATCAGCGATCAGATCCGGCCAGAGGCCGCCGAAACGCTCGCCTTCTTCGCCGAGCAGGAAGTGCAGGTCAAGGTCATCTCGGGCGACCATCCCGACACGGTCGCTGCCATCGCCGCCAAGGTGGGGCTCTCCGGGAAGGTCATCGATGCCCGAACCCTCCCCGAGGAGGGGCCGGAGCTGGACCGTGCCGCCATCGAAGGCACCGTCTTCGGACGGGTCACCCCCCACCAGAAGCGGGCCATGGTCGGAGCTCTCCAACGCGAGGGCCGGGTGGTGGCGATGACCGGCGACGGGGTCAACGACGTCCTGGCGCTCAAGGACGCCGACATCGGCATCGCCATGGGCTCGGGCTCATCGGCTTCGCGGGCGGTGGCCCAGTTCGTACTGCTCAGCGGAGACTTCGCCACGCTCCCCCATATCGTCGCCGAGGGCCGTCGCGTCATCGGCAACATCGAACGGGTCGCCAACCTGTTCGTCACCAAGACGGTGTACTCCTTCTTGCTGGCCGTGTTGGTCGGCATCTTCTCGCAGCCGTTCCCGTTCGTCCCGCGACACATGACCCTGGTGGGGACGATCACCATCGGGGCACCGGCGTTCTTCCTGGCTCTCGGCCCGAACACCACCAAAGCGAGGCCAGGCTTCGTCGGGAGGGTGCTGCTGTTCGCCGTCCCCGTCGGGATCATGGCCGCCCTGGCCGCCTACGCCGCCTACAACCTGGCCATCGACGAGGGCCTCGCCCTATTGGAGGCCCGCACGCTCGCCACCTTCGTGATCACCTCCGTCGGGCTGTTCGCCCTGGTGATCAACTCGCGACCGCTCACCTTCGGCCGCCGGGTCCTGGTCGCCACCATGGGCGGGTTTCTGGCGCTCGTCTTCCTCACCCCGGGGGGCCGTGAGTTCTTCGAGTTCGGGCTCCCGAGCCCGGTCATGATGCTCGCCGGTCTCGGCATCGTCGCCATCATCGGATCGATGCTCTACGCGGCCCTGCGCGCCGTCGGCTGGATGGCCGACGTACCCGACCTGCTGCGACGCGAGCTCGAGGAACAGGGCCGGTTGGGTGGTGTCAGGCGGGGTATGAGTCGCCTGCGACGCCGGTCGGCCCGCGTCGGGGGCGCCCCCGACGACGATCTGGGGTAAACGGGTCGCCCCTCCTACGATGCCCCCATGGCCATCACCGACCGAACCGTCATCGACCTCACCCCGGAGGCGATCACCACCATCCTCGAGATCAGGGCCTCGGAGCCCGATGCCGAGGAGCTGGCGCTCACCGTCGGCATCGCCGGCATCGCCAACCTGCAGTTCCGGTACGAGCTGACCTTCGTCCCCGTCGAAGACGTGGGTGAAGACGACGTCCTCCAGCACTTCGGTGATCTACCGGTCGCCGTTCTCGGCGGCAGCGCCGACAAGCTGGAAGGCGCCACCATCCTCATCAAGGAAGGCGGCCTGAGCATCGACAACCCCAATCCGGTGTCGCCACTCATCGACGGCGCCGCAGGCGAGCTGACCGGTCCGCTCGCCGACAAGGTGCGCACCATCCTCGAACAGCACATCAACCCGGCGATCGGCTCCCACGGTGGCACCGCCCAGCTGGTCGCCGCCGAGGGCGACACCGTGTACCTGCGACTCGGTGGCGGCTGCCAGGGCTGCGGCATGGCCCAGGTGACGCTCCGCCAAGGCATCGAGGCAGCCATCAAGCAGGCCCTCCCCGAGGTGAAGCACATCATCGACGTCACCGACCACGACGCTGGAGTCAATCCGTACTACGAGGCCGCCGGCGCGGGGCACGGGCATGAGGGGCACAGCCACTGAGAGAGCTCATGGCTCATGGCTTATGGCCAGAGGCTGAGTACTTGGTACTTGGTACTTGGACACCGTTCGAAACGGGCACCCCTTCTGACTCTCCTCCCCCGTAGGGGGAGGTGGCAGCGGCCGAAGGCCGATGACGGAGGGGGAGGGCTGACGCGTCGCGAGGCCTACGTAGTGATCGCCCTCCCCCCTCCCCGCCTTCGGCGGTACTCCCCCCTACGGGGGGAGAGAGTTTCCCTCGGTACACCTGCGGTTGGCTATCTGTTTTCTCTGACCCTCGCCCCTCGCCCCTCGCCCCTAGCTACTCGCTACTCCCCCGCCCCTCGCTACTTCCTCCACCTGGTCGATGGCGGCTACCACGGTTCTGATCTCGTCGGCGAAGCGCTGGCGGCACTCCAACTGGTAGGCGTCTCCCCCGGCGAGGAGGCCCCGATTGGCGGCCAACTCGATGGCGCTCTCGAAGATGGCGGACGACACGGCTTCCGGGCTACGGATGCGCCGCTGGAGGGTGTACTGGGCGCCCCGGGTCAGGCACGATGCCACCAGGTCCTCCTTGGTGACAGGATGCCGGTAGTCGCGATCGACCAGGTCCTCGGCCACGAGCAGATATGCCTCGAAGATCGGGCGCATCACCCAATGCGCGGTGAGCGGTGAGCGGGCACGCAGCACGGCCTCGGCGTCGGCCGACGATCGCAGCGTGCCCCGACCCGGAGCCTCGAACTCGACTTCGGCGCGGACCTCGTCGGCGAACTCGTCTCGTCCGGCGAAGAAGAACTCGAACTTGAGCAGGTCTCGGAGCCGACGAGCCGCCTGGTCGAAGGCGGCATCGGTCGCCCCGGTGGAACGGGAAGCCTCGACGAGGGCCAGTTCGACGATGGCTCCGGTGGTGAACCAGTGGATGATCGTGTTGCGATAGAAGGCGGCGGCCAGGTGCCGGTCGGCACCGATGGCGTAGACCGTGTCGGGTCCCTTGTCGTATCGCGTGACCACGCCGTGTTCGACCAGTGCGTTCAGCGCAGCCCCGACGGCCGCCAGATCGTCGAATTGGATGGGCTCGGTGACCGGCAGGCCGCGGCGTTCGACGACGTCGAGGTACGCCCGCAGCCCGGCGGAGGTCTCGGCGACGGTGACCGCCCGGTCGCTGGCGCCGAGGAGGGCCAGGGCGACCAGCGAGATCGGGGTGATGGGCGTGGCCCGATTGATCCGAACCATCACCTCGAAGCCGAGCTTGGCGACGTCGATCGGCGTGCCCTCCCCGTCCGGGTCGACGCGTTCTTCGCGCAGCGAGTCAGCCAGTGATATCGGCTCGCCGAAGCGCAGGTAGATCCGCCCGTAACGCCTACGCAGTGAGTTGAGCACCCGCAGCATCCACCCGAACGACTCGCGCTCCTTGGCCTTGCCTCGCTGCTCGTCGGCATGAGCCCCGACGTCCTGGATCTGGTCGTAGGCGATCGAGGTCGGGATGAGGATCACATCGTCGCTGGCCCCGTTGCGCCAGGCGTCGACCACATAGGTGAGCATCCCGAACCGGGGTGCCCGCAGCTTTCCGCTGCGGCTGCGCCCGCCCTCCATGTACCACTCCAGGGGAAAACGCTTGGCCAGCAGGTACCCGATGTACGCCTTGAGGACGTACTTGTAGGTCGGGTTGTCCTTGAACGAACGGCGGATGAAGAATATGCCGTGACGCCGAAGCAGCGGGCCGACCGGGAAGAAGTTCATGTTGATACCGCCGGCGGCGTGGTTGGGCGGCAGGCCGTTCTCATAAAGTACGTAAGTGAGCGCCAGGTGATCCATGTTGGACTTGTGGCTCGGCACGAAGGCCATTGGCTGCTCCCGGCCAATGGCGGCGACCCGCTCGAGGTCGTCGGCGTCGTACTGGATACGGTGGTGGTAACCGAGGGTGTAAACGATCCGGATGAGCGCTGCCACCAGGTCGAGGACGAAGGTGCTCGGAGTCGCCGCGATCTCCTTCAGATAGGTGGCCGCCTGAGCCTCCACCGCGTCGAGATCCTCGCCGGTTGCACGGGCGACCTCGGCCAGGCCGGCCCGGAACCCGCTACTCGATAGGAGGTCCTCGGCGAGGAACCTCGGCACCTTGTACCGGTTCCCTCGCATCCTGCGTTCGGCGACCTCCAGGGCCAGAACTCCTTGCAGGTAGGCGAACTCGGCGAATTCGCGGTCAGTGCCGTCTCCAAACCGATCACGGAGCTGCGAGACGGTGGCCGGTTCGCCGGTCATCACCCGCGCCCGGTCCGGGCGCAGGCGGATGATGATCTCCTGGAGCAGCCGGTTCGGATCGCGGGGATCCCCCAGGGTGATCAGGTCGATGAGCCGTGGCACCCGACGCTTGCGACCCACCGGGCTCATCCAGGCGACACGTACCGGAATGAGCATCGGGTCGTCGGACCGGTCCAGGATCCCGGCGATGGCGCTGGCGCCGTCACCGGCGCGTCGGCGACGCGAGCCAGGGAGTCGCACCACCGCCGAAGGGACTCCGGCGGGACGATGCTCGGCGAGCCAGCGCTCGATCATCCGCTCCTCGACCGAACTCGAGGCGTCGACCAGGAAGCAAACCGGTCGGCCAGCCGGATCGGGGAAGGGGCGTGAAGGCTCGGGCACCGCGGCAAGGGACATGGAGGAGAAGTGTCGACCGCCGAGGGTCGGGAGTCAACAAGAATCGACGCTGCGACGCACAACGCTTGACGCTCAACGCAAGAGGCGGGTCCAGCTACCAGCTACCGGCTACCGGCTACCGGCTACCGGCTATCTGCCATCCGCCATCTGGAGCGGCGAAGCCACTCAGCGCGGTCCCATCCTCGCTGCTGCGTCGAGGCGGATGACTTCGCCGTTGAGGAGGGCGTTCTCGACGATGTGGACTACCAAAGCGGCGAACTCGTCGGGGTGGCCGAGCCGCTTGGGGAAGACGTGGACCGCGGCCAGCTGTGCCTTCAGGTCGGGAGACACGGCGTCGAGGATCGGCGTGTCCATGATGCCGGGGGCGATCGTCATCACCCTGATGCCGTACGAGGCGAGGTCCCTCGCCAGCGGCAGGGTCATGGCGGCGATCCCGCCCTTGGAGGCCGAGTACGCCGCCTGGCCGATCTGGCCCTCGAAAGCAGCGACCGATGCCACGTTGACGACGACACCGCGCTCGCCATCGTCGTTGGGGTCATTGGCGGCCATGTGGCGAGCAGCGTGCCGGGTCACGTCGAACACTCCGACCAGGTTGATGTCGATCACCAAGCGATAGAGGTCGAGCGGGAACATCTCCCCGTCCCGGGTCAACACACGGTGTGCCGGAGCCACCCCGGCGGCGTTGACGCACAGGTCGATCCCGCCCAGCGCCTCGGAGGCCCCATCGACCGCAGCGGCGACGTCGTTCGCATTGGTGACGTCGGCGGCCACGAAGACGACACCGAGTTCGTCGGCCACCTCGGCGCCCTTCGACGAGGCCAGATCGAGGATCGCCACCGACGCCCCGGCCGCAGCCAGCCGCCGCACCGTCGCCTCCCCCAACCCGGATGCACCACCCGTCACCAACGCGCGCAAACCTTCAACCTTCATCGACTCGCCTCCCAGTCAATCGCAGTGTCAGAGCCAGCGGCCCTGGTCACCCCGACGGTACCCGGGTCGCATCTGGCTAAAGGCTGAAACCTGTTAGCTAAAGGCTGGCGGCCAAAGGCCGCCCTACACATGCCCCGGCGGCCGGGGGATGCCGGCGACGGTACGACCCCGGTCGGCGAGGATGCCCTCGGCGATCTGTTCCAGGGAGTCCATGAGCCACAGGTAGGCGGCCTTTCCCTCCCGGAAGTCGGCCTCGGCCATTCCCTGGATGCGCCCCTGCTCCTGGAGCTCGCGTACACCCCGAAAGTTGTTGCGAGGCTCGGTGGTGTACACCCCGAACGTCTTGCCGCCCCGTTCGTTGACGATGGCGAACGAGGGCACGTCGCTCGGTCCATCGGCGATGTAGATCATGTTGCGAATCGGCACCCGTCGCTGATCCTCGCTCACCCGGGCGTTGACGTCGATGGCCTGTCTATTGACTCCCTTGTTGATCTCGAAGATCGCCCGGGTCTTGGCGGTGTTGTCAATCATGTAGCCGATGGCGGTGATCGGGTGGCCCTTGCCGTCGACGTCCAGCCGGGTCTGCGACCCGGCGGCGTTGAAGCCGGGCGGAGCCGGCTTCTCGATGAAGGTGTTCGCCCAGATGCCATCGATGTGGGCGGCGATCACGCTGCCCTCGATCATGGGACGGATCCCGGTCGACACGACATAGTGCTCCACGGTGATGCCCTCAGAGCCATACCGGTCGTCCTCGGCGATCCGCCGGCGGGTCGCCTCCAGGAAGTCGGGGATGCCCGGCGCCGGGACGATCTCCTTGCCCAGCTCGAACAGCTTGGCGTTGGTGAGACCGTCGAAGATGCCCGCCTGGACGTAAGTGAGTATGTGGAGGAGGTAGGCGGTGTCCCGGGCGACAAGGGTGCCCCGGCGGGCGTAGTAGTCGACGAGACCGTCGACCTCCTGCCAGAACTCCTGGTCGTCGACGCCGTAGTGGGCGAACAGGGGCTCCTGCTGGTTGCCCGGGATCAGGGTGCGATCGAAGTCCCAGATGAAAGCGATGTGCGTTTGGGTGAACAGCGGTACCGGCATGGCACCCGTCAGGGTACTTCGGGACCCCCGAACCGAACGGTCTCACCGTCACGCCACCAGGGCTGCAGCGTCAGCGGCTCACCGCGCAGCGCGCGATGGGCCTCGCCCATTCTCGACGCCGGTACGACGACACACAGGGCCACCCCGCTCCCGTCGACCTCACGGGCCATCGGTGCGAGATCGGCGAGTGGCTGGTCGTCGTGAGGGAACCATTCGACGAGACCCTGGGTGGGAGCGAGGACGGCGATGCCATCGAGGCCCTCGATCCCGGTATAGCGAGCGAGTGGTTGCTCGATCACCGAGCCCTCATAGTGGAGGTGGATCGAAGCCGCGGTGGTGGCAGCGGCACGATGATCGACGGCCGGGGTGAAGGATTCGGCGAGAACCATGAACCGCTCCGTGATCGAGTTACAGGATTGTAGTTTAGGCGGCCGGCACGACGCGTGCTGGGAGGTCGCGATTCGCAATTCGCGATTCGCAATTCGCAAGAGGCGACGGGCGACGGGCGACCGCTCTACCGTTCCCCCGTGTCGCTCCACCTCTCTGAATTCGACCGCTCGTTCCTCGAAGGCGACCACGGTGAGGCAGGTGCCCTCGCCATGCGCATCCTGGTTCGGATGGCCGAGGCGGGCGGAGCCGAGCGCTTCATCGACATCACGTCAGCACACCTCGACTCGTGCCTCTATCACGGCGAGGCGGGCCTCGACTTCGCCGAACGCCTCGCTGCCACCGGCGGACGGGTGCGGGTCCCCACCACCCTCAACGTGTCATCGCTGGACCTGCTGCACCCGGAGCTGTTCCGGGGCGATGCGACTCTCGCCGATCACGGCCGTCGACTGATGGCCGCCTATGTCGCCATCGGCGGGGAACCCACCTGGACGTGCGCTCCGTATCAGAGTGCCCGCCGACCGGCCTTCGGCGACCACATCGCCTGGGCGGAGTCGAACGCCATCGTGTTCGCCAACTCGGTGCTCGGGGCCCGCACCGACCGTTACGGCGACTTCATCGACGCCTGCGCCGCCATCACGGGTCGGGTTCCGGAAGCCGGCCTTCACCTCGACGAGCGGCGAGCCGCCCGGGCGGTGTTCAGACTGGAGGGTCTGCCCGATGGATTGGCGCGGTCGGAGGCGCTCTACCCGGTGCTCGGTCACCTCGTCGGCGGTGCCACCGGCACGCTGGTCCCCGTCATCACGGGACTTCCGCCGGAGGCGTCGGAAGACGATTTGAAGGCGCTCGGTGCCGCGGCCGCTTCCTCGGGAGGGGTGGCCATGTTCCATGCTGTCGGCGTCACCCCCGAGGCCGACACCCTCGCCGACGCTCTCCTCGGCGGTGAACCCGATCTGGTGATCGATGTCTCCCTGGACGCACTCCGCTCGGCGTGGGCCGACCTGTCCACCGCCACCGACGGCCCGCTGACGGCGATCAGCGTCGGAACTCCCCACTTCTCCGTCGACGAGATGCGTCGGATGGCGCTGCTCTTCGACGGCCGGCCCGTCGCGTCCACCGTGAGTGTCTACGTGAACACGAGCCGTGAGGAACTCGCCGAGGCCGCCGCCGACGGGACCGCGGGTCGCCTCCGGGAGGCCGGGGTTCGGATCGTCACCGACACCTGCACGTACATCACGCCGATCATGGGTGACCTCGACGGGGTGGTCATGACGAACTCGGGCAAGTGGGCGTACTACGCGCCGGGGAACATGGGGGTCGAGGTCGCCTTCGGGACGCTCGAGGATTGCGTCGAGTCGGCGATCGCCGGACGGGTCGTCCGCGACGAAGCGGTGTGGCGTGGCTGACCGGGTACTCCTCCCCGGAGACACTCAGGGCACCGCCCTGGTACTCGACGAGCCCCTCTCGATGTGGGGTGGACTCGACCCTCACTCGGGCCGCATCATCGACCGGCGCCACCCGCAGGTGGGCGAGACGGTCACCGGCACGATCCTCGTGATGCCCACCGGGCGCGGTTCGTCGTCGTCGGCGAGCGTCATCGCAGAGGCGATACGCCTCGGAACGGCCCCGGCAGCGATCGTCATGGTCCACCCGGACGACATCCTTCTTGTAGGGGCGGTGGTCGCCGAGGAGCTGTACGGGATCACCTGCCCGGTGGTCGTGGTCGACCGGATCCGATTCGACGAGATAGCCACCGGCGACTTCCTCGCGGTGGGACCCGACGGTTTGGAGCAGAATGAGTGACCCATGCCGACGATGCACGACTACACCGTGGTCCCGACCGGCCCGCCCCGCGCCCTCCGCCGCCGGGGATGGGCTCCTGCTCGTCGAAGCCTGCCTGGATCACACCCGCGACCAGGGGGCGGCGCTGCTGTGGTGCCGATCGTCGTTCGATGCCGTCGGCTTCTTCAAGGCCATGGACTTCGACTCCATCGGTGAGACGGTCGGCGATGGCCGCACCGTCGCCATGTACCGCAAGGTGACCGCGCCGACGCGCTTCTGGGCGCTCTGAGCCCACCTACCACGGCGCTCCACCTGGCTGACGGTGCACCGGGTCCTCGCCCGGATGTGACCCGACTCCGGACGCGAAAGAGCCGGGAGACACTTCAGCGTCTACGACGCTGCCACGGGCGGACCAGACTCGTGGATCTCCCGACTCCGGTGGTCCAGGTTTGGAGTCGCCACCACCGGGAAGTCTCCCGGAGAGCGGCCACCCCGTGGCTGGCCGCTCTAGCGCCCGACCACCTCCGGGGTCCTGGGAATACTGAAACTCACTGTTGGACCACCTCCTTTCTCCGTAGCCACGAGATTACCCGTCTTCGCCCGCTGGCGATACACCCTTCCTCACTTTGAGAATCAGCCCGATCCGTGGCAAGGTTCGTGCCGTGAGTGACCACTCGATCTCGAAACTGGCAGGCGGCCGGGTGCGCAAGACCTACGGTGAAGGACGGGTCTGCAGCGCCGACGGCTGCGCGACGAAGCTGTCCGCGTACAACAAGAACGAGCACTGTTGGAACCACTTCCAGCCGATTCCGAGGCCGGCTCGAATCCCCACCCCCACCTCCAACAACTGAGCGATACGCTCGGGGGATGATGGGAGACGGGTTCGTGGCCGTCGCCGCCGTCAACGCCTTGGGGCCAATCGGCCAGAGTCCCGGCACCCCAGCGGCGGCGACTGACCGTCAGGGGGTGCGCGAATAGGTCGCCGGCTTCGTCATGTTTCGGCTTGCCACAAGCCGAAACATGATCCCGGGGGCGAACCTATTCGCGCACCCCCTCAGAACTGGAGGGCTGCCGCCGACCAGTGGAAACCGGCGCCAAACGCGGTGAGCACGACCAGGTCTCCCGGGTTGATGCGGCCCTCCTCGCGAGCCTCGGCTAGCGCCAGTGGCACGGTCGCCGATCCCGTGTTGCCGTAGCGGTCGACGTTGACGTAGACCTGTTCCTCGCGCAGACCCATCTTCGCGCGCACCGCCTCGATGATCCGCAGGTTCGCTTGATGGGGAATGACCAAGGCGATCTCCTCGCGCGCCCGCCCCGCCATGTCGAGCACGGTGGCTGCCGCCTCGCTCATCCGCTTGACCGCCTGGCGATACACCTCGCGACCGTTCATCACGATGTCGTGGTGACCGTCCTTCTGCGCCTCTTCCAGGCT
Source organism: Acidimicrobiia bacterium (assembly GCA_040902765.1). NCBI lineage: Bacteria > Bacillati > Actinomycetota > Acidimicrobiia > Acidimicrobiia bacterium. The sequence continues at coordinate 85,388 of JBBDWO010000014.1, forward strand.
GAACGGACGCCGGGTACCGCCGGTCTCGAGGGTGAGGATGCCAGCGTACGAGCCCTCCGTCCCCGACGTGGCGGCGAGGAGCTCGGCCTGCACTCCGTCACCATCGCCGAGCACCACCGCGCCGGCACCGTCGCCGAACAGGATGCAGGTGGTGCGGTCCTTCCAATCCATGAGCCGGGAGATCAGTTCGACGCCGACGATGAGGACCCTCTTGGAGGTGTCCCGTACCCGGGCGCGGGCGATGTCGAGGGCGAGAACGAATCCGGCGCAGCCGCTCCCACCGAGGTCATACGCGGGGACGGTCCGGGCACCGAGTCGGTCCTGAAGGTGGGCGGCCGTGTCGGGGGTGTACACCTCGGGAGTGTCGGTGGCGACGATGATCTCGTCGATGTCGGTGGCGGTGAGGCCCGCATCGGCGATCGCCTTCTCGGCTGCCGCTGCTGCCAGGTCGACCGTCGACTCGTCGTCGGCGGCGAAACGTCGCTCCCGTATCCCGGTGCGCTGGAGGATCCACTCGTCGTCGGTGTCGACGAGTTCCGACCAGTCCTGGTTGGTCATCACCCGGCTCGGGGTGTATGCGCCGAATCCGAGCAGGCCGATCTTGGTCGCCACAGGTATCCCCTCAGCAGGTTCTGTCGCAGACTACCGCCGGGGATGACCCCGTCGCCCGCCTGTCGGGATTGGTGTCCACACCGGGAGCGGCGAGAATGCAGCCGTGGAACTATTCCTCGGCAGTCTGCTCATCTTCGCCCTGCGCATGGTGGATGTCTCGATCGCCAGCGTGCGCATCGTGACCCTCATGCGCGGCCGGATCGGCATCGCCGCCATTCTCGGCTTCTTCGAGTCGGCGGCCTGGGTGGCGGCAGCCGCTCTCGTGTTCGGCAACCTGGACAACCCGGTGCGGGTGGTGGCCTTCGCCGCCGGCTTCGGCTTCGGCACCCTCCTCGGTGGCGTGATCGAACGGTGGCTGGCGATGGGCACCTCCCTGATCCGGGTGGTGACCACGGCGGAACCCGGGACCCAGCCGCGGGTGGCCGCTGCGCTGCGCGACGCGGGCTTCAAGGTGACCGTTCTCAACGCCGAGGGCCGAGACGGGGACGTGCGGGTCACCCTCATGGTGCTCCCCCGGCGCAGCGTCAAGGCGGCGCTGGGCATAATCGCCGACGTCAATCCTGAGGCCTTCACCACGGTGGAGGACATCACCGTTCCCGAGATCCAACGGCACAAGCGCACCGGCGTTCGCAAGTAGCCCCTTCTTCCGATCCACCGGTCAGCACACCGCCGGCCACGGATCGCACAGAACCCGACGAGGGGCGACCGCCGGACGCAGCATCATCCGGGCACTTCGAGGAGGACCCTGGTCCCGGCGTTGGGGCGACTGCTGATGTCCAGCGTCCCCCCGACGAGCTGGGCCCGCTCGTGCATGCCGATGAGCCCGAGCTTGCCCGCCTCGGGGAGCTCGGCGAGGTTCTGCGGAGGCTCGAAGCCGCAGCCGTCGTCGGTCAATTCCAGGCGAACCAGACCCGGCTCGAACGTCAGCTCGACCGCGACCGTCTCGGCTGCCGCATGGCGCTCAACGTTGTGTAGCGCAGCCTGACCGATGCGGAAGACGGCGAGCTCCGACTCAATCGGAAGACGCCGTGATTGACCGATCACGCGAAACTCGGCGGCGAGCGCGCTGCGCTGGCGCACCTGGGTGACCAACTGGTCCAGCGCCGAGGACAGCCCGAGTTCGTCCAGGGTCGGAGGGCGCAGGTCGCGACTGAACCTCATCATCCCGGCGACGGTCTGTCCGGCGAGATCGGTGAGCTCGCGCAGCTCCGCGGCCGCCGGGTGGTCGTCGAGGCTCAAGGCGAGGGCTGCGAGACTGCGTCGGATGACGACGACGTTCTGCGACGCCTCGTCGTGCAGCTCACGGGCGATGCGCTTGCGCTCCTCCTCCTGCGCCTCGGTGATCAACCTGGCGTAGGAGCGCAGCCGGTTGCGCCTGCTCTCCGTCAACCGTTCGTTGGCTATGGCGATCGCCAGGTGACTGGCCACGCCGGTGAGCAGTCGATGGTCACCGCCGGTCAGGGGCCGTTCCGGATCGACCTTCGTTGCCAGCAGGCCGCTCACGCGGCCGTCGGACCCAGACCCGGGGAGGTCGGCGGTGAGGGGAACGACCACGATGCCCACGCCGGAGGACACCGAGGGGGCACCATTCGCAGGCGACCGCCGCTCATGCAGGTAGGCGGTCAGGGCAGCGTCGGCAGAAGCGCCACCGGGGTGACATGCGAGCACGGAGAACTCCGCTCCCGGCTCTGCCGAGTCGGCGACGGCGACACACGCCGCCTCGAGTCCGAGCAAGTCGAGCAGTCGGCGCAGTGTCTCGTCGAGCGTCGACGGCAGGTCCGCCGTCAGCGTGAGGGTGGCGATGCTGTCGAGCAGGGCGAGGCGCTGGCTCGTGGCCTCGGCCCGTCGCCGCTGCTGGCGCTCACGGTCCACCGGAAACGACATGACGATCCCGACGACGATGACCACCGCGACGTAGAGGACCTCGAGCCACTCGAAGTCGGCCCGATGCCAGATCAGGAGGTTTGGCACCGTGAGTGCGGCACTCCACAGGCCCGTGAGCACGGCCCCTTCCGTGCCAAACCGCAGGCTCGCATAGCTGATCGGACCGAGGTAGAGGATGACGGGAACGTGGTGCAACGCCGCCGGGAGGTCCAGCTCGGCCTGCCGGGCGATCATCTCGGCCAGGACGTGGGTAGCGGTGACGCCCAACACGCCAGCCTGGGTGATCCAGAACGGCCGCTCGCGGACCCGTTGCGGAAGGTTGCCGATCAACGTGACGATGCGCTCCAAGAGGGGGCGTTCCGGGGACGGCACCACGATCGGAGTGTCGGTCACGGCGGAGGTTCGAGCTCGTCGATCGTGAACCACCCGTGGCGCAGGCCGCGGTAGATCGCCTCGGTGCGCGAGCCGACGTCCAGCTTGCGGAAGATGTGGCTCAGGTGCGCCTCCACGGTCCGGACGCTGATGTCGAGGGTGGCGCAGATCTCCTTGTTGGCCATCCCGCGGGCCGCCAGCTGGAGTACCTCGAGCTCGCGATCGGTCAAGGGCTCTTCGACATCGGAGTGCCTCTGCCCTTGCTCGCCCGACGCCAGCAGGGCGAAGACCTTGTGAACGATCGTCGAGTGGAGCACCGAGTCGCCGGCCCGGATCGCCTTCACCGCCTCGATGAGCTGGCTGCCCTCCACGTCCTTGAGGAGGTAGCCGGCGGCGCCGGCCTCAATCACCGTCAGGATGAACTGGATGTCATCGTGCATCGTCAGGATGAGCACGCCCACGAGGGGGTGGCTCGCCTTGATCCGTCGGGTGGCTTCGATCCCGTTGATCCCCGGCATGCCGATGTCGATAATGGCGACGTCGGGCTCATGACGAGCCACGGCCGCCACTGCCGCCTCTCCGTCCGTAGCCTCGGCGACCACCACGATGTCGCCGGTCGCTTCGAGGATCCGGCGCGTGCCCTCACGCACCAACGCGTGGTCCTCGGCGAGGATCACGCGGATGGGCCCATCCGCGTCAGGCCGATCTTCCACCGCTACTGCCCTCCGGCTCTTTCGTGACGGTACCAGTGGGGCGACCTGCCATCGCCACCCGGCCCGTGGTCACGCCCCCTGGCGCGCCTGCCAGCGGGCCACGGCGGCGACCCGACGTGGAGCCTCCTCCCGGGCGAAGTCGCAGTCGGGCGGGTCGCTGCACCCCGGGTTGCCGTCCCCGGTATAGAAGTTGTAGACGCAGATCGGGCAGAACACGTCGAGCGCCTCGGGCAGGTAGGGACAGCCGTAGTAGTTGCAGGCCCGCCAGCCCTCGCCGGTGGCGAAGTCGTAGGTGCACGAAGGGCACCGCGAGAAGCCGAGGGCGCGTTCCAGCGGCCGCTCCGTGTCGGGTCGTGGGCGACCCATGGCTGACCTCCTCTCTAGAAGAACACGATCCGCAGAACGAAGGCGAACAGCGCCATTCCACCCCAGGCGAGCGCAGTGAGCCCGACGAGGAATCCCAGCCCGATCAGGGGCAGGCGCAGCTCGCGGGGCCTGCCGAAGAACCATCCGGCGAGCATGAGATAGAAGGGCGCGAACACGACGCCGAGGAGGAGCCATAGGCCGTAGTTAGGCGAACTCATCGCTCCCCCTCTCCCAGCTCGACGAGCGGAAGGGCCTTCGCCGCCCCGAGGAAGAACAGCACGACGATGGCCAGGGCACCGATCACCGACGACAGCTCGACCCACGAGGGCGTGTATGTGCTCGGCATCCCTTCGTACAGCGTGAAGGCCGGATGCATCAGGCCCTCGATCACGAACAGGGTCTTCTCGATGAGGATGGCGAGCACCGGTAGAACGGCCACCGCGGCGGTCCGTCCGACGCTGAAGAGCCGCGGCGACAGCGCCTGGGCACCCGAGTGCCCGACGGTGAGGGCCAGCAGCGTCATGGCGAACCAGAAGAGGGGCGACCCCACCTTGGCGGCGATCGCCGACCCGACCGCGTCGGGTGCCATGGCTGCGCCGGTGATCACCTGCTGGAGCTGCAGCCAGAGGTAGAGGAGCGCGAAGAGCCCGGTCCACCGCGATAGGCCGTCGAAGACCCGGTCGGGGATGATCTCCTCCCACCGATAGACGCGCCGAAAGACGTAGGCGAGGATGGTCACCGCGGCGAGTGCCGAGCTCAGTGCCGCCGCCAGGAACTGCGGGCCCTGGGCGGGCCCGAACCACGCCGGCTGTCCGGGCAGCAGGGCGAAGAGCCAAGGGATCACGCCGCCGTGCAGAAACAGCGGGGCGAGCACGATCACGCCCAGCGCCAGCCACCAGGCCATCCGCTCGGACTTCGGCCGCTCCTCGGGCCGATAGCCGACGAGCACCGCCCGGTACAGCGGTGCGAACGCGCCGGGCAGACGGTTGCGGACCTCGAAGAGGTCGTGGCGGATGGTGAGGGCGAGGTAGGTGGCGGTCAGCACGAAGTAGAGCGTGATGACGACGACGTCCCACGCCAGCGGCGAGCTTCGGATGGTCTGACCGAGGTTGGGCAGGATGCTCGTCACGATCCGGTCGGGCCGGCCCACGTGGAGGATGATGTACAGGCCGGCGTTGGCGAGTGCGGCCAGGGTCAGCAGCTCCGCCAGGCGGGCGACCGGCTTCAGCCCGTCCAGGCCGAACAGTCGCACCGCCGCAGAGACCACGATTCCGCCGTGAGCGATACCGACCCACCAGATGAACGAACCGACGTACAGGCCCCAGGGCACGCCACCACCGGTTCCCCAATCGCTCAGGTTGGTCACGACGAGCCCGTGTCGGAGCTGGAATACCCACGCCTGCACGAACCATAGGAGGGCGATCAGGGCCGCGCCCAACACGATGAGGTATCGCGGCGACGGCCTGCCCAGGGGCCGCAGGACGGCGGCGCGCCGGCCCGCCGGCACCTCATCGGGCTCGCTGGCGCGGTCTTTCTCGACCATGACGTCCATACTCATGCCCCGCCTCCGATCCGCTGGAACCACGGCTGCGGACCTTTGAGCAGCCCACGGCGGTCCTCGACGAGCCCCCAGGATTCGTAGGACACCGGTCCCTCCACGAGCGCCGCTCGGGACGACGGCGGCGCGCCGATGTAGACGACGTTGGGCTCGGTGCCGAGATCCTCGAGCAGCCTGAAGGTCGGCAGTCTCCCGCTGCTGTCGGCACGGCGCTGCGCGAGGTACCGGTTCGGTGCGCTGTCGGGATCGTTCATGTCCCCGACGTGAATCGCGTTCATCGGGCAGGCCTCGGAGCACGCGGTCCCGCCGCGGCGCTCCGGGTCGTCCTGGCGCAGCGGGCAGAACGTGCACTTGCCCATCACCCCCCGCGGGGGGTCGCCGTCCACGGCGATGCCCCTGGCATCCCGGCGCTCACCCTGGAAGCTGCCGCCGTACGTCGCCGGGTCGCCCCACTGGAAGTAGTTGACCCCGTAGGGGCAGGCGACCTCGCAGTAGCGACAGCCGATGCACACGTCGTAGTCGGTCAACACGAGACCGTCCGACGGTCGCCGGTGGCGCGCCGCCGTGGGGCACACCTTGATGCACGGCGCCTGCGTGCACTGCTGGCACACCCGGACGAGGAACTCCGTCCGATCGCTGTCCGGCTCCTGGTAGGAGAACACGTAGGGCCACAGCACGCCGTCGGCGAGCCCGTTCTCCTCCCGGCATGCATCGACGCAGTAGAGGCAGCCGTCGCAGCGCTCCAGGTCGATCACCATGCCGTATTGGACCGGCGTGGTCGCGCCACCCGCCGCGCCCGCCGCGCCGGCGCCGGTCGCCGACCCCGGTGGCTTGAATGCGGAGTTCGCCAAAGCGCCACGGCGGTAGAGCGCGCCCAAGAAAAGCACGCCGGCGGCGGCGCCTCCGAAGGCACCGAGGAACTCGCGGCGTGAGACGATGCGCGGCTCCTCGGGCGGTCGACCGTCCTCTTCGGCTTGATCGTCTGCATCGGGCGAGTCGGGGCGGTCGTCCCGGCCGAACTGCTCGACGTAGGCGTCGTGGTAGCGGCGCCCGAACTCCTCGGCGGACAGCTGGTCGGCGATGACCCGCTGGGCGTCGCGGGCGACCTGGGTGCCCAGCTCGACGTCGTATCCCGACTCCTCCAGGACGGCGCGCGCCCGAGCCTCCCACAACGACTGGGAGTCGACGGTGTCGGACCGCTCGGCCATCTCCTCGCCCTCCTGGCTCTCCGGTATGGTTACGACGTCACGTTGATCGTGGCGACCTGGCCACTCTCGTAGTGGCCCACCAGGTGGCAGGCCATGTACCAGGTGCCCGGCCGGTCGATGAGGACCTCAAGGTCGCGGGTCTCCCCCGGGGCCACGGTGACCGCCATGAGGTCCCCGTGGTGGCCGTCATCGTCGCCGCCGTGCCCATCATCGTGATCCCCGGCCGCGGCGAACTCCTCCTGCATGTGCGCGTCGCCGACCATGGCCTCGTGCACGAGCCTGCCGGTGTTCGTGAACCGGAGGATGACCGGCACACCGGCCCTGATGTCGATCGTCTCCGGCACGTACCCGAACTCGACCATGTCGACCTCGATGACTTCGACGACGTCGGCCGCCTGATCCGCCTGGTCACCGCCGTGCCCACCGACGGGCATGCCGGCCAGCCACGCGTAGACGCCGTTGGACAGGTCGTGCTGGCTGCCGTGCACCGCCCCCAGGCCGTCACGAGCCCCATCCACATCCCCCGCCTCCAACGCCGCGTGCAACCCGGCCACGTCGGCGCGGAAGGTGGCGGCGACGTCGCTCAGATCGTGCGGCCACTCCACCGCGTCCACCGCAGCGAGCACCTTCGCCACCGAGCCGGCATCACGCCCCCCGACCTCGGTCGCCTCCGCATACTCCTCCTCCATCCCATGGAACCCGAACGAATCCACCACATACATCCCGAGCAACACCGCCGACGTCGAGCCGTCCGGCTCTGCCGATTCCAGCCACGCGTAGACGCCGTTGGACAGGTCGTGCTGGCTGCCGTGCACCGCCCC